>JAIDVA010000289.1 GCA_029059925.1 Eubacterium sp.
ACTGTTTATAAGCTTAAAACAGGTGCACTTATTTCCGCAGCCTGCTTACTTGGCTGTATTAGTGCCGGTGCAAGCAGTGAACAGCTTTCTGCAGCATCAAAATTTGCTTATTCACTCGGAATCGCTTTCCAGATTCAGGATGATGTTCTTGATATAATCGGCGATCAGGACAAGCTCGGCAAGCCTGTTGGATCAGATGCGGACAACAGCAAAAAAACATATGCCTCAATTGTTGGCATCGAAAAAGCTAAGCAGGACGTAAAAAAGCTTACAGATAATGCCGTTGCACAGCTGAAATTTTTTGAGGATACTGAATTTATTGAACTGTTAGCATATAAATTAATTAGCAGAGAAAAGTAATCAGAAGGCAGGAATCATATGTCTATTCTCGATTGGGTTAACTCACCCAAAGATATAAAAAAACTGAATACTGACGAGCTTAATGAGCTTTGCGACGAAATCAGAGAGCAGCTTATTTCAACAGTCTCTCAAACGGGTGGTCATCTCGCTTCAAACTTAGGTGTAGTTGAGCTCACGGTTGCACTTCACAAAGTATTTAACAGTCCGACAGACCAAATTGTTTTTGATGTAGGTCACCAATGCTATACGCATAAAATACTTACAGGCAGAAAAAATGAGTTTTCTACACTTCGGACTGAGGGCGGAATCAGCGGATTTACACGACCTGTTGAAAGTCAGCATGATATTTTTTCTTCCGGCCACAGTTCAACCTCTATTTCAGCCGCTGTGGGACTTGCAAGAGCAAAGCAAATTAAAGGAGAAAAAGGAAAGGTTATTGCAGTTATCGGCGACGGTGCACTGACCGGTGGTCTTGCCTATGAGGCTCTGAATAACTCGGGTAATGATAACAGCAACCTTGTTGTCATTCTCAATGATAATAATATGTCAATCAGTCAGAATGTCGGCTCCATGGCAAAGAATCTGACTACTATAAGAACATCTCCAAAATATGTTTCTTTAAAGACAAAAATTCAAAGAGGTCTTACAAGAATTCCAAAAGTAGGAAGTCATATTGCCAGAACATTTACATATATAAATGGCAAAATCAGAAAAAAGATTTATAATGCCGCTAATGCAACCTTTTTTGAAAATCTCGGTTTCCGATATTACGGCCCTATTGATGGTCATGATATTGATGCACTCGTTGATGCATTTAAGGCTGCAAAGGTGCACAATCACTCCGTTTTTATACACGTTAATACTGTTAAGGGTAAGGGATATAATCCTGCTGAAAAGAATCCTACTCAATTTCATGGTATAGGCAAATTCAATATTAATACAGGTGAACCGCTTGTTGGCGGAAAAAATTTCTCAGCTGTTTTTGGTGACACAATGTGTTCTTTTGCTGAAAAGGACGGAAGAATTTGCTGTGTAACAGCAGCAATGGCTGAAGGAACAGGCTTATGCGTCTTTGAAAAAAAATATCCTAAACGCTTTTTTGATGTTGGAATTGCAGAACAGCATGCTGTCACCTTCTCCAGCGGTCTTGCTAAAAACGGAATGATTCCTGTTTTTGCAGTATATTCTACTTTTTTGCAAAGATCTTATGATCAGCTCATCCATGATGTTGCTATGCAGGATTTAAAGGTTATCTTTGGTATAGACAGGGCTGGATTTGTCGGTGAGGACGGCGAAAGTCATCAAGGCGTTTTTGATACAGCATTTTTAAATTCTGTTATAGGCTTAACAATTTTTGCACCTGCCTTTTATTGCGATCTTGAGGGTATGCTCTATGAGGGTATATATAAAATAAAAGGTGCTGTTGCCGTGCGTTATCCTCGTGGCAGTGAAAGATATATGCCTGTGGATTACACCTATAATCATAAAAGCTATGATATATTTGGCAGCACCGATTCTACAAAATGTATTGTTACATACGGCAGATTGTTTTCTGAATGTTATAAGGCATATGAAGAGCTTGAAGATACATTTGTAATTAAACTTAACCGGATTAAGCCTATTGATATGAATGTATTAAAGGAGCTTAGCAGCTACAAAAAAATCTTTTTTTATGAAGAAGGTATTCGCAGCGGAGGAGTCGGTGAAAAATTTGCCGCTCTTTTATCTGAAAACAATATAAATTCAACCTTCAAGCACATCTGTGTTGATGATGAATTCATTAAACAGGCAAGTGTTGAAAGTCAACTCAAGCATTATGGTCTTGACAGTGAATCAATAATTAATGAGGTAAGCAATGCCTAAAAGTAAAAAAATAAGACTTGATGTTGCTCTTTTTGAAAGAGGTCTTGCACCAAGCCGAGAGAAAGCTAAAGCCATTATTATGGCCGGAATCGTTTATGTAAATAATCAAAAATCTGATAAAGCAGGGAAAGAAATTAAAGAGGAAGATGTTATTGAGGTACGTGGAAGTACACTCAAATACGTCAGCCGCGGCGGTCTAAAGCTTGAGAAAGCAATGCAATGCTTCCCAATAAATCTGACAAATAAAATTTGTATGGATGTAGGAGCATCAACCGGTGGCTTTACTGATTGTATGCTTATGAATGGTGCAGCAAAGGTTTATTCAATTGACGTAGGTTACGGTCAACTTGCTTGGAAGCTGAGAACCGATGAGCGTGTAATAAATCTGGAAAGAACCAATTTCAGATATGTTACCAACGAACAAGTGCCGGATAAGATTCATTTTTCATCAGTCGATGTTTCTTTCATTTCATTAAAACATATTTTGCCCAATCTGAATTCTCTTCTTGCCGATAACGGACAGGCTGTCTGCTTAATTAAACCGCAATTTGAAGCGGGTAGAGAAAAGGTTGGAAAAAAAGGTGTTGTCAGTGATTTGAACACACATCTTGAAGTTGTAGAACGCATAATAGATCTTTCAGTTGAAACCGGTTTTTCTGTCAGCGGACTTGATTTTTCACCTGTCAAAGGACCTGAGGGTAATATTGAATATCTGATTTACCTGCAAAAAAGTACAG
>JAIDVA010000029.1 GCA_029059925.1 Eubacterium sp.
GTTGCGGGGACTTATATAGTCAAGCCTAATTTAGATTATAAAAAACTTAAAAGCAGTGTGGAAATTACACCTGTTAAAAATGCTGAAATCGGTACTGACAGAATTCATTTTCTCAGCACAGGCAGCTCGGATGCTATTCTTATTGAAAGTGATGGAAAATTTGCACTTGTTGATTGTGCTGAGGATAATGATAATCCAAGAGGCTTTGAGGAATTGGCGGCTGAAGGATATGAAGAGCGAGTGCTTGAATATTTAAAGGCGAATGCTATGGGGGATGATGGCAAGGTTACCCTTGATTTTGTTCTTGGTACGCACAGTCATTCTGATCATATCGGCGGATTTGATACCATTATTAATGATGATGACATTGTCGTAAAGCGTGCATACCTTAAAGTGTATAAGGCAGAGGAAATTAATGATTACGAGGTTGAACGCTGGGATAATCAGGAGGTTTATGACCAGATGATGGATGCTCTTAACAGCAAAAACGTTCCTGTTATATCTGAAATGGATGGTACTCCGTTTGCTCTTGGTAATTTCACTATTACTCTTTTTAATACTGCTGACGATAATTCAAAAGGTAAGGTTGGAGAGAATGATAACTCATTAGGTGTTCTGGTTGAGAAAAACGGCACGAAGGTTTTTCTTTCGGGTGATATCAATAATGTTTCAGGTGATGAGGAACGAATGGCACCGCAGATAGGCAAGATTAATCTTCTGAAGGTAGGTCATCACAGCTATGCTGGCTCAACATCAAAGCCTTGGCTCAGAACTCTTAATCCTGATATTTGTGTAGTAACAAACAATTATGAAAGTGTTGATTTCAGAACTGTAAGAAGAATTACACGTGTTGCCGAAGCACCAACCTTTATTACAGGTGAGGAAAATGGTATCGTTGCCGTAATCGGTGATAATGGTCAGATTGATTTATATAATGATATTCATTGATTTTCTGCATAAGGCAGATATTAAATTGACGGAGATATGCTATGCCTTATTTATTTGTACATTTCAGGGAAAAACTTACGATTGACGGTGAACAGGTTTATTTTGCACTGAGTCGCGACGGGTATAATTGGGAAAGTGTTAATGGCGGTGAGCCTGTTATTACCTGCACAAAGGGGGAACTTGGCTGCAGGGATATTGAAATTGTCCGACTTCATACGGGCGGATTTGTTATACTTGCGACTGATTTATGTATAGTGAACCGTATGGATGAAAATTATAATGTTGATTGGAAAAAGGTTAACAGCTCCGGCAGCAAATGCCTTTCAATGTGGAGAAGTGATGATTTGGTAAGCTTTTCCGAGCAGGAGCTTATTTATTTCGGCAGGGATGATTTTGGCTGTCTTTGGGCCCCTGAGGTATTCTTTGATGAGGATAACGAGGTGTATTTAATCCATTGGGGGTCAACAGTCAGTGAGGACGATTACAGCCATATGTCAATCTATTGCTGTAAAACAAAGGATTTTAAAACCTTTACTGAGCCTGAACTGTTCTTTAGCAAGGACAATGAGATACTTGATTCACATCTTGTGAAAGCAGGGGATACATATCATCTTTTCTATAAGAATTCAAGTGATCCGCCTATGAATATGCATGCGACGTCAAAATCTCTTTTTGGTGAATATAAGCATGATGAAAAATTCGAGGATTACATGTCGACTCTTGACCGTCCCGGCTCTTACGAGGCACCGACCACATATGAGCTGCCGGATGGTCGATGGTGTCTGATGCTTGATTTTTTCGGCTGTGAAAAGGATAAAATGGGTTTTGTACCATTTGTGTCGGATAAGGTCGGAAATGCTGATTTGCGGATGTGCAAGGAGAATTTCAGCTTCCCCTATGGCTTTAAGCATGGCGGTGTGATTGAAATTACGCAGCAGGAGTATGACCGAATCAAGTCATATTATAATGTAAAATAAAATATATATTGACAATTTTTAACTGCGTATTTCAGATTTTGATAATACGCAGTTTTCTTTTAATATACTCTTAGGCGTTATTTGTCGCATATGGCAAATAATTGTAAATAATTGGTAATTTTTACTGTACAAATAATTCGTTTTGCTCTATAATACTGATATATTTAGAAGCAAGGTGGTAATAATGCCTATAAATAAAGATTGGCAGAATGATTTATGTGAAAGATTATGGTATAATTACAGTGATTATATCAAGCGATTATGTAATATAAAACTTGGTAATCGCCCGCATGATGCCGAGGATGTACTTTTAGATACATATGTAAGTCTGTGTGTAGCGGTTTCTGAATGCCGTGATATCAGAGATGAAAGGGCATGGCTGTTCAAAACTGCGGATAATCTTATCAATGTCAAGCTGAGAGCGATAGCTGAAATAAGAGGAAAAGAGGTCTCTATTCAATCAGCTGATGACGAATATCCGGTTTATGATTTGCCGTATTCCATGGATTTTATTGAGGATATGATAAAGGAAAAATCTATATACAGAAAGATTTCCGATATTTTCAGTTCTCTCAATGATATGGAAAAGGATATATTTATCAAATTTCAGCTTGAGGATTTTTCGTATGCTGAAATTGCTGAAATCTATGGTTCAACAGAGCAAGCTATAAAACAAATCAACTACAGAACCAAGAGAAAGATTGCTCAGCTGGTAAAAGTGAAAGCGGAAGAGCTTTATGCGGAAATATGAACAAATTGTAAATTGTAAAAAAATTAGCAGAAAATAGTGTTACTTTGTACAAAAAATTACACTATATATATGAGGCGATAGATGTATGTATGATTACGACAAAATAATTGACGTGTTAAACGAAAAATCAATGAAGTTCACCAGACAGGAAATACTTGATATGATGAACGAAGAGCTGCAAAAGGAGCCGGGTGAAATGGATACCGGCCTTGTTGAGCTTTGTATTGATGTGTTGGATAGTAAATATGTTTGTGCTGACGATACAGAAAAGGAGAGCAAAAAGCCATGTGAAACGACGTATGCTAAGAGAATGAGAATCAGAAAGGCATTGCTGGTTGCGGCGATTTTTGCTGTTGTTCTCGCAATCACAATACCTGCCGGCGCGAAGTTTGTACATATTGACGCAACTGATAGTGTGGTTAAGTATGAAATGGGCCACTTCAGTATTAATTTGAAAAATGATAGTATTGAAACCTTAATTGATGATTTAGTATTGCCTCAAATGCTAATTGGCAATGATTGTGAGTTATCGGACTTGCAGGAATATGAAGATGGTGTGATTTTTAATTTCAAAAATCCAAGTCTTGATATATATGGAAATAGTATTATAAGAAATAATAGTAATGAAACTGATTTTTATTCAGGAAAAGGCGAAGCAAGTGAAGAATTTTATTCTGTTGAAGAAATTAATGTGAATAATGTTAAAGCATTAGTTATACAATCAGATGATTTGAATACAATAATGTATCTTACTGATGGTAAAGAATATACAATTACAATTCATAATTGTGATTTTGAAACAGCAAAGCAAATTGCGAATACAATCGGAGAAAAATAATGAAAAAGTTTATTAAAGCAGCCTTAATGGTTTGTTTGTCAATAATTATGATGATGCCTACAATGGCATTTGCAGCAGATGAAAATGTGCCCGAATGGGAGGACCTTCCCCTCACACAGGAGGAATTTGACAACATAATCTCACCCTATGAAGTTAACACGGAAAATATGCGTACCTCTGGTTTAATTACAATATACGGTATAGCTCTTCAGAGGAACGGTTCAAATATAAATATCGCAGGTAAAACCTATTGTAATGCAGATGTAGTCAAGTGTGGTTTTACAGTAATTAAGATTGAGCGCAGAATCAGCCAATACAGTTCTTGGACAGATTATACTACATATGAAGATTTGTATAATGATTCAGCAGCTTATTTCTTGTCAAAAACAATTTATGCACCTACAGGCTATCAGTACAGAGCAACCTGCACGCATTATGCAAAAAAATCTCTCCTTTCAACTGAGAAAATTAATAACACATCTAACATAGTTTGATTTATATTTTTGCAAAGTAAAACGGCTCGGAAATTCCGAGCCGTTTGGTTTTATATATTCATATTTTATTCTTCACCGTTCCAGCAATAGGTGCAAAGCTTGTCTGCTCCTATTCCTACAGCCTCAATCATATCATCAAGTCTGTGGTATCTCAGTGATGTGAAATGCAATGTTTCGCAAATTTTGTCAACCATGTTCTGATATTTTTCACTGTCAGGGTTTGTGTATTCCTTGAGTGTCTCATCATCAGGCATACCGCCCTCAAGCTCAGTGATAACTCTGCGTGTTATAAGCTCCATTTCGGAGGTTGAGCGTGAGAAGTTTAAATATTTACATCCGTAAAGCAGCGGAGGACATGCAGGTCTGATATGTACCTCCTTTGCACCGCTTGCGTACAGGAATTCCGTGGTCTCTCTCAGCTGAGTTCCGCGCACAATTGAATCATCAATAAGCAAAAGACTTTTGCCCTCAATCAAATCATGAATAGGGATTAATTTCATCTTGGCAATAAGGTCTCTTTTGCTCTGGTGTGTCGGCATAAAGGAACGCGGCCATGTCGGTGTATACTTTACAAACGGACGTGAGAACGGGATTCCCGACTCATTTGAATAACCGACTGCGTGGGCGATACCTGAATCAGGTACACCTGCAACAATATCAGGCTTAACATTGTCACGCTTTGCAAGAGCCTGTCCGCAGTTATAGCGCATTTTCTCAACGCTTATGCCCTCGTAAGATGATGACGGATAGCCGTAATAAATCCAAAGGAAGGTACAGATTTTCATATCCTTGCCGGGAGCTATAACGGTTTTTACATCATCTGCAGTCATTACTGCAATTTCGCCCGGACCAAGCTCTTTGTAGTCCGTATAGCCAAGATTGAGATAAGCAAAGCTTTCAAAGCTTGCGCAGAAGCCGTTATCCTTTTTACCGATAGCGACAGGTGTTCTGCCCATTTTATCTCTTGCGCAGATAATACATTCAGGCTTGAGCACGAGCATACTCAGTGATCCGTCAACGATTTCCTGTGCATATTTAATACCGTCAATAATATTATCCTTCTGATTAATGATTGCCGCTACCAATTCTGTCTGGTTAATCTCACCATTCTGCATTTCAAAGAAATGTGTTTTTGACTTGATTATTTCATCAACTATTTCATCCGCATTGTTGATTTTGCCGACTGTTGTAACAGCAAAGGTTCCGTGGTGGGAACGAATTAAGATAGGCTGAGCCTCAAAGTCGGAAATACAGCCGATACCGAGTGTACCGTGCATTTCGTTTGATTCTTTCTTGAATTTTGTTCTGAAAGGGGCGTTTTCAATATTGTGAATAGCCTTGTCAAAGCCGTTCTTTTCGTCATAAACTGCCATGCCTGCACGTCTTGTGCCAAGGTGTGAATGGTAGTCAGTACCATAAAACAAATCAAATACGCAATCCTCTTTAGATGCAGTAGCAAAAAATCCTCCCATATGTAATCCTCACTTGATAGTTTGTTCAGAGCCGACAAATAAAATTTTGTCATATTTTACTTGATTTTATTTGCTTATAATGCTCTAACACAAGTATTATAGC
>JAIDVA010000290.1 GCA_029059925.1 Eubacterium sp.
ATGCCAAAATAATATATCTAATATATTTTACACACTAAGTATAAAAAAGGCAATAACAAAATATAGAATTGCATAAATTTATTATGTATGATATTATGAAAATGAGGTGAATTATTATGATAAAAAAGTATAAAGGCAACATAATTATATTTTATACAATTGCAGTGATAGCTCTGATTGCAGCTGCTTTCTGTGACTTGGAGCTTGACAAATTTCTCAACAATCCACAGGATATTTTTTCAATATGGTTCAGGAATACAGGAGAAATACCCGGCAGATTGATTTGCCCTGTCGCAGGTACAGTACTGTTTTATACATATAAAAATAAATTAGAACAAATTGCAGGCTTACTCATTGCACTCGGCGGCTCAGCTTACTTTGGTTACTATATCGGCAAATACTTTTTCCTCGAAGAAAATCGTATGCTGTTCAGCCTTATATACGGCATAGGCTTTGGTATAACTGCACTTCTTATCGGCAGGCTCATAAATATACCTGATAAATACCGGGATATACTCAGAAAAACCGCAATAATCGGTATTGTTGTTATGTTTGCACAGATTGGTCTGATTGAGGCAATGAAATACCTCTGGGGCCGTGTGAGATTCCGTGATTTGCTTGCTGCAGGCAACTTTGACAGTTTCACACCTTGGTATCATTTAAACGGCATTAACGGTAATAAGTCTTTCCCAAGCGGTCATACGGCAGGTGCAGGTATGAGCTATCTTATGATGCTGCTGCCATATATGTCAAAGAAATGGGAAAATAAAGCACAGCTTTGCTTCTGGGTACCGTTTGTTTACACATCCATCGTAGCCTTCACAAGACTGGTTATGGGCGCACATTATCTGAGTGATGTAACAATGGGCGGAATTGTCAGCTTTTCAATTGTACTGATGGCAATGAAAATCTATGAAACAAAATTAAACAACGCAAAATGAGCATAAAGCAAGGGAGGCAACAGCCTCCCTTTAATCGTAGTAAGAAAAACTCACTGAACAAATTTCACCCGTCTGTGCGTCAACATATGCCTCAACTAAATATATACTCGGGCTATATTCTCCTAATGAAACTTTCCAGGCATATTCAGGATAGCGCTTAAATAAATAATGCGAGAAATTAATATAAGGCTTACAAATTAAGGTCAATTCATCAAGCTCTTGATTAAAACTTGTATGCTGTGAAAAAATTTCGGCATATGTTTCGCATTCTTCATATTTAAAGCTTTGTATCTCGTTATAGACAATATTCAACGCATCATCAGCACTTATTCTGAAATTGTAATCATCGGCATCGACAGGATAACTATAATCAATCCTGTTCATTTTACCACTGAGCGTATCCAATTCAAAATACTCACTTTCAGGTGAGGTATGAGTATAGGCGCAAAAAATAAGCTTGTTTTCTTCTGCCTTTACAATACTATAAGGCTTATTGCTCACAAAAGAGAGATGCTGATTTTTTATTGAGCCGTCTGCATTATATTCAAATTCAATACGATAAACACAACCATACTCTCTAAAATAAATTGCATTATCAATATACGCCTGCAAATATAACTCCATTCTGTCGCCTGTGTGAATCACAGCGGATTTATCAGCATATGTGTATATAATCTGCTCATTATCGTCATTTAGCTTTAAGCTAAAGCGATTCCCCTGCTGATTGGTCATATAATGACGATTGCCAATCACCTCATATTCTGAATAGTAATTACCATCGCAGTAAAAAGGTTCAAATGTTCCAAGACTTTTTATTGACTTTTTCAAAGTATCTTGGATTCTGTTTTTTCTGCCATACATATAATACACATTTTCTTCACGAATGGCTGTGTCAGAAAAAAGAGATGCTACACCTGGCGGCAAATACTCCTCAAGCTCGTCAGCAATCTTTGGATTGGCTGCACAGCCAAGAATCACAAAGGCACAAAGAAAAGTTATCAAAACAGAAAAAACAAGTTTAGGCTTTTTGAATTTAAGAACATTCACAATTCTTTTCTTAACATTATTTTCGCTAAAGCATAAGGGTGTAACAGCATAAGCCTTGCTTTCAACTGCGAAGGACAGCAGTGCCTTGCTGTAATCCTTCTTTATGTCAGCGTTATCTGCAAGCACCTTTTCGTCACAGCTCATTTCCATATCCTTTGACATAAGCATAAAAGCGAGCCAGCAAAGCGGATTGAACCAATGCACGGCAAGCAGGATATAGGCAAAGGCCTTTACATAATAATCATATCTTGCAAGGTGGCATTTTTCATGAGCAATGACATACTTATAGGTCTGTTCGTCAAGACCGAAAGGAATATAAATTTTAGGAGATATGATACCCAGAATAAACGGAGACGACACATACTCACTTTCGTATACATTCCCTTTTTTAAGAATCGCCTTTGACATTCTGATACGCAGAAAAACATATGAGCCCAAGCCGTATATTAGCAGAAGAAGCACAACCGCCAGCCATATTCTTGAAAAAACATTTTGAAATATCATAACCAAAGGCATTGTACCCTGAGACTCGTTATAGACCTTTGTTATACCCTCACATATAGGTTCGGCTGTTCCTGTTATGCCGATATCGACTGACGGAAGCCTTGAAAGAGCAGGGTTAATCATTTCAATATAATCAAATGTATCGGTATATTCGTTATATACACCATTCATATCAAAAATGCCAAGTGAAAAGATACTCAGCACCGACTTGAATGAAATCGGCACAGCAAGCCGAAAGCCGACAACACTCCACAGCAGATAAGAATATTTCTTCGGCATTTTGCATATCAGAAATCTGACTAACAGTACTGCTAAAATAACATAGCACGAGGTTATACTCATATTGAAAATATAGGTAAATGCGTCTGCGAGAAGAACATTTGACATAGTCTTACTCCTTATATTCATCAATGAGCTTTTTTAGCTCTGCCGCCTCTTCATCTGATATTTTCTTACTGCCTAAAAACGAAACAAGGAAATTAGGCAGCGAGCCTGCAAAGGTATTTTCAATAAACTTATTGCCTGCATAAGCCTGGACATCATCCTTGGCAACAAGAGAGGTTACAACCGTATCCACATTCTGTGCAAAGCCTTTATCACAAAGCTTTTTAAGGGTTGTGTAGGTTGTCGACTTTTTCCAACCTATTTTCTGCGCACAAAGCTCAACAAGTCTGCGTGATGAAAGCGGTTCATTTTCCCAAATTACACACATAAATCTGAAATCGCTTTCACATAATTTTAATTCATCCATAAAAATTTCTCCTTGAAAAAATACAGCAACAAGGTCTATTGTTACCAACCAATTATAGTTTATAACAATAGACCAAATTTGTCAAGCCCGAAAATTCAAATGAAAAGTTATTATTCGGTGTATAAATCCATCCGAAAAGTCTAATGACTTTTTGTGACTTGATAAATATAATTCAAGGTCAACTAAACCATTACATAAAATAAGCGAACACCCAAATAGGTATTCGCTTATTCCGGTGCGAGAGACGGGACTTTCGTCAAAACAAATTTCTTGATTAAAAATACTTGCACACAAGTATTTAACAATCACTCCATTTGTTCTTCCTCTCCCCAAAAAGTCTTACGACTTTTCGGGGCCCCCGATAAAGACGCATTCAAGTTAACCTGCTCTTCACATAAAAAATGGGATGTATCCGAATGAATACATCCCATTTTTGGTGCGAGAGACGGGACTTGAACCCGTACGAGTCGCCCCACACGCCCCTCAAA
>JAIDVA010000291.1 GCA_029059925.1 Eubacterium sp.
CCTAAAAAGGCAACAATCAATACAATGAGAAATAAGCCCCTTCGTGTAATCATTTTCATTTTTTCTTCACACCTCCAAGATAGTTATAGGTGCGTACATCAGATGCCTTGATAAATGCAAGCACTGCCCAACAGCACAGCATTGAACTGCCGCCCTGACTTACAAACGGCAGTGTTACACCTGTGAGCGGCAATACATCCGTTATGCCGAAAATGTTAAGCGCTGTCTGGAACAGGAGCATACCTGCACCTGCAACCGCAGTAATCGAATAAAATGCCGACCTTGCCGCAATTGAATTGACAAGTGCAGAGACTGCTATTGCAGCAAATGAAAGCACAAGAACAATTGCAAATAAAAATCCCCATTCCTCACAAATCAAGCCGAAAACATCATCTGTTGTGGTAAGATAATTCTGGAAATAATTTCGAATATTACCTTTGCCGATACCCATACCAAGCAGTCCGCCTGACGCGATACCCGTAAGAATATGCGTCTGCTGATAGCCTTTACCGTAAACATCCTCCCATACATGCCTGTAAGCAGAAAATCTGTCAGTAACATATGACCTGTACTTAATTACGATTGCACCGCCGATGCCTGCCGAGGATACGGCAAGACCGATTGTTTTAAAATCTCCCGAATTCATAAATGCAATAATAAGGAATGTGACAAAAAACACAAGAGCTGTACCAAAATCCTTAATAAGAATAAGTGCACCTACACAGGCAACTGAAAAGGCAATGAATTTGATAATGTTCTTTGAAGTCTGTATTTTCTCAAGCGTTGCCGCACCCACGAAAATAAAAGCAACCTTAACAAATTCTGACGGCTGAACCGTAATTCCGCCAATCTCAATCCAGTTCTGTGCACCATGCTTAACCTTGCCAATAACAAGATTGATAATCAGCAGCACAATCGCACCGATTGCCACAGGCAATCTCAGCTTCATACACAAATCCACATCACCGAGAATAAACACCAAAACCGTATAGCCAATAACACCGACAACAGCAATCAAAAGCTGTTTAAAGCAGGCATTGGGATCAACTGAGCCGATTGCCGCAAGCCCCACGCCTGTCAGGAAGAACGCAATCAGCTCAAGCTCAAAATTACGCCTGTGCAGTACTGTATAAAAGACAATAACATATACCCACTCAACTGCAATGTAAATACACATTGAGCTTACCATTTTCATGGAAAGCTCACCGCCTGCTATTGCAGCACTGTATCCTGTAAGGAGCTGAAAAACAGACAGCACAAAAAGCATTGCAAAATTATTTATCGGCTTTATGTGCGGCACTTTTTTTGCTTTTTTCAATTTATTTGCCATTAACTTGCTCCCTACCTTTCATAAAAAATAAATACACGATCACCAAAGGTAATCAAATCCTCATCAAAAATCAGCTGCGGCTGTGAAATGAATCTGCCATTGAGCTTTGTGCCGTTATGACTGTTTAAATCGGATAATGCCCAGCCATGAGAGGTCAAATGGATTCTTGCATGCTCGCCGCTGACCGTATTGACATTAATCTGAATATCGCAGCTGTCACCCCTGCCGATAAGCACATCCTTTTTGCGCAGGTACACAGGCTTGTGCGTTTTCACATCAACCAAAACCGCATATGCAACATTCGTATTGCGCTGTGTAAGCTCTGCTGCAGCATTTCGCATTTCATTTTTCCGTTCATCCGATACTGCCTCGGCACATAAAAATTTGAAATTTGACGAACCGATTGTAATAATATCACCATCAGTTATAACACACTTTTCTTCTATTCTGTCGCCGTTAACCTCGACGCCTGTCTTTGAAAAGGTATCGGTAATCACCCAATCTCTTCGTTTTTTTGCAATAACTGCGTGAAAACGTGATACCTCCTCCATAGGTAAAACAATATCATTCGACCTGCTTTTTCCGATTGAGGTTTCCCACCTGTCAATATCAATAATCTCGCCGCTGCTCTGATTCACAAGCTGAGCCAGCTTATGAAGTCTGGGCCTGTTCCTGAAAAGAGAAATAATACAGGTTGCAAGTATTATTACAGCAAGTACAGGCAAAATATATCTTAATGAGTCAATTAAAATTGTATTTATGTTTTCCAAGCTCTTCACTCCCAATAAAATATTATGTATACTAAAAAATCAAGTATCTGCTATATTAATAAAATACTTTTATTGCCAATAAAAGTCAAGAATGTATTGAATTTGTTTACATTTTATC
>JAIDVA010000292.1 GCA_029059925.1 Eubacterium sp.
ATATGATACTACATAAATTTGTCAAAAACAAGTCAAAGTTGATTTTATTATAAAAATATATTATAATATTATGAATTATTTTAAAGGAGTGTGGAATATGGATATCAAAATTTCACCGTCAATGCTTGCATCGGATTATGCTAACCTGCAGGCTGAGCTTGAAAAATGCGAGAGGGGCGGAGCCGATTTGATTCATCTTGATGTTATGGATGGTCATTTTGTGCCCAATATCTCAATCGGTGCCCCTGTTATTGCGGCTATGAAAAAAGTGTGCAGCGTGCCTTTTGATGTTCATTTGATGATTTCCGACCCTTATTTCTATGCTGATGATTTCATCAAGGCAGGTGCGGATATAATCACTTTTCATACAGAATGTGAGTCCGATATTGAAAAGACGATTGATAAGATAATCGCAGGCGGCTGCAAGGCGGCGCTTGCTGTTAAGCCGAATACACCGATTGATGCGGTTTATCCTTATCTTGATAAATTATCCATGGTTCTTGTTATGACTGTTGAGCCCGGCTTTGGAGGTCAAAGCTTTATGGAAAGCACTATGCCAAAGATCAAAGAGCTCAGAGCAAAATGCCCTGATATGGATATTCAGGTTGACGGCGGAATTAATACCGAAACCGTTAAAATTGCAGGCGAGGCAGGTGCAAATGTTTTTGTTGCAGGCTCTGCCGTATTTAAGAGCGAAAGCCCTGCCGATACAATTGCACAGCTCAAGGCGAATGCCAAGGCATAAGAAATTATAAAATCTAATCAGCTTACGGTGATTTTATGAAAAAGAAACGCTTTTATAACAACAAAAAGCGAAATGAAAAATGGACAGAGCCGCCAAAGGGCAGAAAAATAAATTTTGCCGACAAATATATTGAATCCGGCAACAGCTCTGATAAATATGACAACAGAAGAAAAAAAGAAAAGAAGCCGCTTTTCACCAAGGAACATTTAAGGTCATTTGCGAAATATCTGATTGTAGCCTTAGGATGTTTTGTAATTGTCGGTACAGGCTACACACTTATGGATTTGTACATTGAACGCAATGCGATGCCTTTGAATGAAAACGATGAAAGCGTCAGCACCGATATGAGTAATGTTGCCTTGCAGCTCAAAAGTGCAAGGATTGAGCCGCTTTCAATGGATGGCGGAGTTATGCTTGAGGCTGTTGTTGATGAAGTTATTGACGGCGGATATACATCTGTTACCTTCGATATTAAAAGAGATGACGGAACAATCGGTTATGACAGTGCGCTTGCGACTATTGATATGTATGGTGCAGAGGCTTCACCCGCAATTGATGTACAGAATTCAATTGCCCAATTTGTCAGCAATGATATTTTGCCTGTGGGAAGAATATCCTGCTATAAAGATAATGTAGTTGGTGCAAGTGATTTAACTGCAGGACTTATTGTTAATGGTAAGCTTTACAGAGACAGCGGAGATAATGCCTATCTTAATCCGTCAAGTGAGTCAGCTTATAATTATATCCGTGGTATTGTTGAAGAATCCAAGGGAATGGGTGTTACTGTTTTTGTTCTTGAAAACTGTAATCTGCCCGAGGAGCTCGGAAACAGCTATGGAGATGGATTCAAACCGCTGGCTGATAAGCTATACAAGGATTTTGGCAATGATATTAAGCTGATAGAGGGCGTAGCTGTTACTGTTAATGGTGACAATGCAAAGTCTATAGAAGAGGAATGGAAAGAGAAAACAGCCTCGATAAACAGCAGCAATATCATTTTCAATGTTACTGCAAAGGATAAGGAAAAGGTTAAGCAGTTTTTAGATACCCAAGATGGCATAAGCTATATTATTTCAGAGTAATCTAACTAAATCAGAATGGGTGGTTTTATGAGGAGAAAAATCAGTTTAATTCTAATTTCGGCAGTATGTGTCTGTCTGATGCTTGTACCTGTGCAGGTATCGGCTCAGGAGAATATACCCTCGCTTACGGAAATCAGCTTTAAAAATGCTGTTGTTGACACAGCGTTTACATCATCAGTTCACGAATATGGTATAACACTTAAGGATAATACGATTTCACCTACTCTTGAAAGCTACAAAATTAATGGTGATGCGGATATTTTCATAACTTATACATATGATGATACTAACCATCAGATTGGTCTGACTGCCACTCTGCAGTATGCAACGGGTAGTACGATTTATAATTTCAAATACACAAATCCGCCGAGCTATGAGCCTAACAATAACAATCTGCTTTCGGAGATTGTTTGTACCTACGGTGAACTGTCACCACAGCTTAATGATAAGGATACGGCATACAAGCTTTATATTCCAAATGATTTAACACAGCTTACAATTACGCCTGTTACACAGGATGCTCAGGCATACTGTGCTCCTCTTGAGCTGATTCTTGATGATGGTCAGGCTCCTAAAATTACGCTTTACAGTGTCGCATCAGACGGAAGCAAGAGGGAGTATCTGCTTGATATCAAGCGTGTTGATAAAACGGTTGAGCAGGTTAAGGCGGAAATGGAGCAGCCCGATTTCACTTCATTTGTAGACGGTACACGTCTTTACCAAAAGCCGGAATTTATTGTTACAATATGTGCAGCAGCAGGCGGTGCAATTGTGCTGTTTGCTTTGTTTAAGATAACCAAAAGAATTGCGGTCAATCCTTATGATAAGGATGAAAAGCCGTTTTATACATCTGTTGAATGATAAATTATTGTTTAGCTTAGTAAGCGTTGGTTAAACAATCGTAGGGAACGATGCCCACATTGTTCCGTTGGTATGTGGCGGTGCGATGTTATTCCCCTGTCAGGGGAAATGTCACGTAGTGACAAAAGGGTTCACATCGCACCCTACGAAATCACGTAATCTGCACCAACGTAGGGGCGAACATCGTTCGCCCGTAGGTACAACGATAATGTTGGCGGGCGCACAATGTGTGCCCCTACGATGTAAAATGCAACACCATTTAATACGCTAAACAATAATTCATAATATTAACGAAAGGAGAGCAGCTATGAATATTGATGAAATTGAATTTGAAGAGATTGTTCAAAAAATTTCTTCACTATATCAGAACAAAAAGTATTCTGATATAAAAGCAACGCTAACTGAAATAAATCCTGCAGACATAGCAGTGTTGTTTGATGCGTTTGCTAAGGAACAGCAGCTTTTATTATTCCGCCTGCTCCCTAAAGAAGAGGCTGCCGAAACCTTTGTTGAGCTTGATAATGAAACACAGGAGGCACTGATAAGAGCTTTTTCTGATACTGAGCTGAGAGAAGTGCTCGATGAGCTTTACCTTGATGATACGGTTGATATTATTGAGGAAATGCCTGCAACGATTGTTAAAAGAATTATAAAAAATACAGACTCACAGACAAGAGCCTCTATTAATACCCTGCTGAGATATCCTGAAGACAGTGCAGGCTCTATTATGACGCCTGAGTTTGTTGATCTTAAAAAGACAAATACTGTTGAGGATGCCTTTAAGCGTATTCGCCGTACAGGTGTTGATAAGGAAACGATTTATACCTGCTATGTTACGGACGAATCAAGGCATCTGATAGGTGTTATTACAGTTAAAGAGCTTCTGCTCCATGATTATGACGATAAAATTGAAGAACTTATGGAGACGAATGTCATCTATGTGAACACGCATGATGACCAGGAAACAGCGGCTAACCTGCTCAGCAAATACGATTTCCTTGCTCTTCCTGTTGTTGATATGGAAAACAGACTTGTCGGAATTATCACCATAGATGACGCTATGGACGTACTTGTTGACGAGAACACCGAGGATATCCACAAGATGAATGCGATTATGCCTAACGAGAAGCCTTATCTCAAAATGGGCATTGTTGCAACATGGAAATCGAGAATTATGTGGCTTTTGTTCCTTATGGTCAGTGCCACATTCACAAGTATGATTATAAGCAATTTTGAAAATCGACTTTCCACAGTGATTGTTCTTACATCGTTTATTCCTATGCTCACAGGTACAAGCGGTAATTCCGGTGGTCAGGCAAGTGCAGTTATTGTTCGTGCACTTTCGCTTAACGAAATAAGCTTTAAAGATATTTTTAAGGTTTTGTGGAAGGAGATGCGTGTCGGTCTGCTGTGCGGTATTACGCTTGCGGCAGTTAATTTTGTGAAAATATGGTTTATTGACAGAACACTGCTGGGTATGAGTGATATTACGTTTAAGGTCGATTTGGTTATCAGCCTTACACTGGTAATAGAAATTGTGTTTGCCAAAATGGTTGGCTGTGCTTTCCCTATACTTGCTAAAAAGCTTAAGCTTGACCCTGCGGTTATATCTTCTCCGTTTATTACAACGGTTATGGATGCCCTGTCATTGCTTGTTTATTTCGGACTCGCAACAGCAATACTCAGAATTTAAGATTGTAAAATAAAATAATGATATGCACCCCAAAAGTGTCTAACTTTTGGGGTGCATATCATTATTAATGCTTTTTTTCATATTGTTATCACC
>JAIDVA010000293.1 GCA_029059925.1 Eubacterium sp.
TTATGTTAATTATAATTTATTAGACATCAATTGTCAATACGCCTATCATTAATATACAAAAAACATTAAAATTGTTTATATAATGCAAGAAAGACTCTCACAATAATGTGAAAGTCTTTCGAGGTAAAAAGTCTAAGAGTATATATAACACTCTGATTGGAAACAATAAAGCAGATAAATCACTTTTTACTATTAAAATAAGAAGATATTAAAATCAGCATTATCACGATAAAAGCAACTGCAATATAACCTGACAATTTGGATGAATTGCTATCTGTAATATTTGAAAAAAATAAAATTGAAACAGTCATTTCAGCATTTTCCATCACTCATTAAACCTACGCCTGTGTGTAAAATGTTTATATTCAACAACTATATTATAGGACTATTAGTCCTATTTGTCAAGACAAAAATACATATTAAACTATAATTTTCTTGGTGATGATTATTATGCGTTTAAGAATAAGAGATATAAGAGAAGATAACGATTTGACGCAAAAACAGGTATCAGATTATTTACACTGCGACCAGTCTCTCTATTCTAAATATGAAAGAGGTCAAAGAGAAATACCATTAAGCCTCATTATTAAGCTGTCAGAGCTGTATAATATAAGTGTTGATTATCTGGTGGGAAAAACAGACAATCCAAATATTAATTACTAATAAATCAAAGAGAAAAAAGTCTTACAAACCTATAATTTGTAAGACTTTTTCATTTTTAACCCTTGGATTTGGATTCAATTTTTTCCAGATATTTTTTGTAAAGATCATCCCAATCAGAATACGCTTCATCGTTTCTGTGATCCTCTAAAATATTCTTATCTGAAAGATATTCGCCAAAATAATTTGTTACCTTAACTGCTCCGACATGATTCACGTGGTCGCCCTTGTCACGCGTATCCTTGGTCCAGTCAATACCTATCTCATTATTTAAATTCAAATCATAGTATTCAAGACCATATTCCGCAGCAAGCTTTACAACGCCGTTATGCTTACTATAATTCCAATTTTTTCTGCTTGGAGAATTAAATAGGACAACCTCTATCCCCTTCTCTTCACACAGCTTATACATAGCATCAAAATAATTCAAAGTGCCCTTGTCAATTTCTGAAACTTTATCACTTTCAACCATATGATTCTTTTTCTTGGCAGATTTTACTGAATTATAATAAACATATCCCTTAAAGGTATAGTTATTTGTTTTTTCATATACCTGATCCGGGTTAATATAACTCTTCCAAACATCATGATATTTGAAAAGAGGAAGTTTTTCGCCTATCTGACGATAGATATCAGCCGTTTCATCATATTGACGATATAGAAAGTTACACTCAATGAATACAATTTTAGGATTCTGAGATTTAAGCATTGTATTCAGGAGTTCATAACATTCATAGCTTTTTATCGCACCGCTGCTTAAATTGTAGGTTGCGTAACCATAGCTGTTCCAAAGCTCCATTGGCGAAATGGCACTGTAAACCTCACTGTCACCGACAAAGATTGCATCGATTGTATTTTCGGGCTCATTTTCTGCCCATATTTGTGCTTTTTCCCACTTTTCAATGCCAACATTACCTCTTGGAGTGATAACAGCTGACAGCAAAACAATCAGTGCCATTACTATAGCAATAAAAGAAACAATTTTAACATATTTAAATTTTTCTGTCACAGATACCACCTCCTAAAAATCAGCATACATAGGTTCAACAGGTGTGTATCCCGCACCGTAAGCACCAAAAATAATAACAAAGAAAATAAGTGCAAGCAAAATGATCCAACGGATTACAATATTCTTTTTACTGAGATTTTCTCTGACATTGATACCCTTTTCACGAAGAATACCAATAATAAACACAATAAGAACAACAACAAGTACGATTAACAAATCGCACATATCAAGTCCTGCCTTAGCAACCTGACCAGAGGTAATTCCCTCGAAAGAAAAGTCTGTAAAAAGCTTTTTAAACATCTTAAGACCTTCTGCAAGTCCATGTGCTCTGAAGAACAATTCACCAATTACAACAAGAACTGTGGTTTTGAATATTCTGAAGGCTACAAACGGACCGTGATTTCTGTCAATATGCAGCACTTCAGCACCCTTTTTAAAAGCAGGCTCAAACACATTGGCAAGAACAATCAATGAAAAATGATACATACCATAAAAGATATACATCCATGCAGAACCATGCCAAAGACCATTACTGAGCCATACACAAAACAGTGCAATAGTACCTGCTATAAGAGGACCAAAATGGTTACCCAAATGCTTTCTGCCGAATGAAGTAAGCTTCTTCAAACCCTTTGAAAGTGACAGTGGATAGAAAATGTAATCCTTGAACCATGTACCAAGCGTAATATGCCATCTTGACCAGAAGTCGGAAATACTCTTCGAGAAGAATGGCTGACGGAAGTTTTCAGGTAAAGTAATACCAAAAATCTCACCGCTACCGATTACAACATCCATTGCACCCGAGAAATCCATATAAAGCTGACAGGTATAAGCAATTGCTACAAGTGCAATCATGCCGCCGTCATACTTTTCAAAATCATCAAAAATTGTTTTTACAAAATCGTTTAAACGGTCTGCAACAACAATTTTTTTCATCAAGCCGTAAGCAATTCTTTCAACACCGAAAACAAAGTTTTTATATTCAATCTTTCTGCCTTCAAAAAGAGGGACAGCAGTGTTGTCATATCTTACAATAGGACCTTCCATAATCTGCGGGAAAAAGCTCATAAACAGCGCAAGTCTCGGCAGATTTGTGTCGGCCTTTATTACACCTCTGCGAACATCTGTAATATATGAAACAGCCTGAAGAGTATAAAAAGATATACCTATAGGTATCATAAACTTATACTCCGGAACACAAAAATCAAAATTTAAATGCTCAAGCAGAGTGTTGATATTTGAAGTAAAGAATGGTGTATATTTAAGTACAAGAAGAAGACCAATGTGAAGAAAAACTGCAAAAGCTACAACAAGATTTTGCTTGTTGTCAAACTTTTTCTTAAGCGGTTTTCTTTCAGGTCTTGGCAAAAGCTTAACCGCCGCCCTCTTTTCAGTCTGAATCTTATCAAGCCACAATCCGAAATGATGAATTGATGCTGTTGAAAGCAGGAGATAAGCTAAAAGCTTACCGCTCAGCGACCAGAAAAAGGCATAGCTCGAGACTAAAAGTACATAAGGCTTAGCCTTCTTTGGAAAAACACTATACAACAGCGCAACAATCGGTAAAAAACATACAAAATATACCGGGCTGAAATAAGACATTATTCGTCTTCCTCCTGAAGGCGTGTAATAAGATCCCACATAGCCTGAGCACTATTGAAATTTTTAGGTGCAATTTCAACTGTAGGAATTGCGATATCAAATTCATCCTCAAGCTCTGCAATGAGTGAAAGGATTGAAAGACTGTCAAGACGATGTGCATCAATCAAATCAGTACAGTTTTCGTAATCAATCTCCGGCTGAATTTCCTCTAAAATCTCGATTAAAGTTTCCATAATAATATTCTCCTTAAGTTTTTTTATTATTAATTAATAATTTGGCCTGTTTAAATTACTTGTCTTATAATTATCTCTGACAAGTGTATACTGCTCATCGTCATCAACAATAACAACTCCGGGCAATTCCCTTGTAAGGAAAAGTGATATTCCCTCACACATACAATACGCACCTGTATTTTTAAACACAAGCACATCATTTATTTCTAAACCTGCAAGCGGTAATGCTTTAACGATTATATCATTAACAGTACAAAGTGAGCCGCACAAATTCCAATCCTCAGTGTCACTGCACTCACGTGCAGGATAAAGATCAATATACGGGAATTTCATTGCCATAGTTTGTCCGAAATAAACAAGATGGTTAATACCACCATCAAGTACAGCAAAATTACCGACTTTATTAATCTTTTTATCAACAACGCTTGTAAAATAATATCCGCAGCTTGCAGCAATACTTCTGCCTATCTCAAATGTAACCTTAATATCCTTAGGCAAAAGTTCATTAAATAAATTACTGAACTCTTTGAAATATTCATCCTCATTAAAACTATCTGACTGAAAATAGAATACAGGAAAGCCAGTTCCGTATTCCAGTTCTTTGACATCAAAGCCATAGTCGGTTCTGAGTCTTGAAATAAGGTCACTGAGATATTCAAATTCCCTCTTGAACTTTTTAAGTGATGTCCTCTGAGTTGAAGAAAAATACTGAATACCGACAATTGTTATATTATCATCGTTCACATTATCCTCTATAATTTCAAATAAATCTTGTTCAGATACACCAAATTGATTTTTGCTTGTAACCCTGACAAGCATATCTATTTTTCTGCTATATTTATCAGCAAGTGATTTTAACAGATAATACTGCGTCAATGATTCCGCTGTATAAATACCGATATTATCATACTCACGAATAATACGCTCGATAAATGACGGAGTTTTGTAAACACCTGATACTACAATCTTTTCCATAGGTGTATTGAGAAATTCGCAGATTTCAAATTCACCGGGTGAACAAACCTCAAGTCTTTCAACAAAAGGCTCAGCTTCTCTGATAATGAATGTGTTTGCCTTTACGGCATAGCACAAATCTACCGAAGTAGGAACTGATGCTCTAATATATTCGATTCTCTTTCTAAGAGTAGGTATATCAAAAGCATAAAATGGTGTTTGATAATTTTTTAATATTTTGTCATACTGCATTATCTTCTTCTGCCTCCAGCCGTTTCAAGCAGCAATTTCCTGTCAATCTTCCCATTTTTTGTAAGCGGCATTTCTTCTACCTGTCTGAGTGCACCCGGCACCATGAATACAGGTAAGGTTTCTTTCATTTGCTTATGGAGCTCTTTTTTATCAATATTACCGATATAAAAGCCGTAAAGCTTGCTCTTTCTTTCATCGAACACACAGCAGGCACGCTCAACCGCGTCACATTCTTCCATAGCCTTTTCGATTTCTTCAATCTCAATACGGTGACCCATATGCTTAATCTGGAAATCCTTTCTGCCCTGGAAAACAAAATTTTTATCACTGTCGTATTTCGCCAGATCGCCTGTACGATAAATAATATCGATATATTTATCATTAAGAGGATTCTGCACAAAATGCTTTTGTGTCTGCTCAGGATTATTATAATAGCCAAGTGCAAGGCTGTTAGCCTTTACACAAACCTCACCTACAGCATTTTCTTCGGCAATAAGCTTATTATTATCATCCAGCAGGAATACCTCTCTGTTTTTGAAAGCCTTACCAATCGGAATACCGTTTTCATATTCGAAATCATTGTCAATTATATGATAGGTACAGTTGCAGGTAACCTCGGTTGGACCATAAAGATTGACGAACATAGCATCCTTAAGATGCTTCTGCCATTCTTTTAGATGTTTCATAGGCATAACCTCGCCGCTGAACAAAATCTTATTTACAGTTTCAGGCACCTTATAATCAAGTGCATGGAAGGTTGTAATAAGACAAAGTGCTGAGACTGCCCATATCATGGTAGTAATATTGTTATCACAAAGATAATCAAGCAGCTGTGTAGGAGCTGAGAAAAGCTCTTTAGGAACAAGAACGAGAGTTGCACCTGTTCTGATTGCGGAATAAATATCCTTTACTGACACATCAAAATCAAACGGAGCCTGATTGGCAATAATATCCTGCTCTGTTATAGAAAACGTCTCATCAAAAATATCAATAAAATCAATAACGCTTTTATGCGATACAAGCACACCCTTGGGCACACCCGTTGAGCCTGATGTGAAATTGGCATAAAGCGGATCTAAATCAAGTGCCTGTTCTCTTATATTATCAAGCACTTCCTGAGAAATATCAGATTTTAAAAGCTGATCAACATAAAGAATTTCGCTGCCATTTGCTACGATTTCGGCAAGCTCACTGTTGGCATTGTCTGTAACAATAATTTTCGAATTAAGGACAGTTAAAATCTGTTCAATCCTGCTTTGAGGAAGCTGAGGATTAACCAAAACATAAAAACATCCTGCATATGCAATGCCGAAAAATGAGGTTAATGCAGAAATCCCCTTTTCCATTAACACAGGAACAGGCTGGCGCACCTCACTTTTAGCTGCAACTGCAGAACCAATCTTCTTACTGTCATCTAAAAGCTTGTCCCAACAAACACTGTCACCAGCACAGATAACAGCTGTTTTTTCTGCAAAAACTTCAGCAGTATTTTCAAGATATTCAAGTACATTTTTCATAATATCAAACCATTTTCTAAACTTATATATTTTATATTAAAGCATAATATCGAACACAAAAGCGTACATTTTTTATAAAGCATAACAACTGTGCCATATCTTGTATAACAGTTTATATA
>JAIDVA010000294.1 GCA_029059925.1 Eubacterium sp.
GTATAATAAAAAATGAAATGACATTAAAGTGAGGGTACTTATATGGCAAGAGGAATTATTTATTGTATGACCACTATTGTTCCTGGTCTGGTAAAAATAGGAAAAACAGGAACAGACAATTTTGACCAGCGTATGTATGGTCTGAAACATAACGGTTATAACAATGTTACTGGATTAAAAAGAAAATTTGCCATAGAAGTTGATGAATATGATGAAAAGGAAGCATTGCTCCATGAGATTTTCAGTAAAAGCAATGTTGGTAATACAGAACTATTTGCAATAGATGTAGATTTAGTTGTTCAGCTTTTATCGTCTTTTGATGGTAAACAAATATATCCAAAAACAATGACAAAAGAAGAAGTTTTTAATGAAGCAACTGACGAAAGAACAGCAAATGTTAATAGTGTAAACAAGTATACTGTTCCTGACGGAGAATATTACTTATATGAAAACAATAGAAAATATGGTACTATTCAGGCTAAAATGAAGGTAATGGATAATAAATTTATTGTTCTTAAGGGAAGTAGTTGTTTACCATGTGATAGAAAAGATATGCCAATATTAAGAAAAACAGCAACTGTAAAAAATAATATACTTCAAGAAAATGTGAAGTGCAATTCACCATCAGTTGCAGGATGGATTGTTTTAGGTACTAATAATAATGGATGGTTTAGATGGAAAAATGCAGATGGTTGTCCACTTGATATTTATCGAGTGGACAATAACAACTGAATTTTTTGACTTTAATAGTTGGCTTGAATAGTTATACGCTGTATTGCATAAGCAGCGCACAAGCAACAAAAATAAAAAGAAACCCTGTAAAATCGGGCATCTTATAGGGTGGGAAGTTCTCAAAGAGATAATCTTTCTGTTTACAAGAACGTTTCGTATTTACGGAACGTTCTTTTTTCTTACAATAGAATTTAATATTTGACATTTCAGCTCAATATGATAATATAGCAAGCGGAGATGTTGCAAATGACCAAACCAAAACAAATGTCGGAAAACTTTATTCTCGGAATCATACTTGCTGTTGTCGGCGGATATTTAGATGCTTATACATATCTTGTACGCGGTGGCGTATTTGCGAATGCACAGACAGGAAATATCGTTTTGCTCGGAATCAATATTGCGCAGGGTAACTATTCAAAAACACTGCAATATCTTTTACCGATTGCGGCTTTTTCCGCGGGTATACTTATTGCCGAAAGTATAAAAACCAAGCTCAATAAAAATCGCCATATACACTGGCGTCAGATAATCATCGCTGTTGAAATCGTTTTACTGTTTGTCGTTGCCTTTATTCCTTATGGAAAAAGCGATATTATTGTGAATACATTCATATCATTTGTTTGTTCTCTTCAGGTTGAAAGTTTCCGGGTAATTAACGGCAGCACGGTTGCCACAACAATGTGCACAGGCAATCTCAGGAGCGGCACACAGCTGCTTTTTATCGGTATCAGTACCAAAAATAAATCTGCACTAAAGCAATGTCTGAATTATTACAGCATTATTCTGTTTTTCATAATCGGTGCAATTGCAGGCGCTTTACTCACAAATTATTTTGGAACCAAAAGCCTTTTTGCCTGCTGCATTTTATTAGTAATTCCTTTTGCTATGATGTTTAAAAAGAATAAATCTGACATTTAGTTTTCAGAATATTTATATATACAAGAACGTTTTATTTTACAAAACGTTCTTTTTTATTTTATATATCCAAAAATAAACGCTATTTACATCTTAAAATAATATGCTATAATGAAATTAAATCTAAATAAACGGCAAAAAACAATGAAAGCAAAAGAAAAAACTACATTCAGAAAAATAGAATATCACAAAAAAGAAAGCTTTTATCTTATCGTACGCGGAGTTGAGGTTGGTATTGTCTCAGGCTTAATTGCTGTACTTTACAGATTCTTGCTATCATTTGCAGAGGAAAAGCTGTTAGCTGTTCTTGATTATATAAAGGGAAATCCGCTGAGAATCAGCATATGGTTTATCGCACTCATCGCAATGGGTGTTTTTGTTACATTCATTAACAAATGGGAACCATCAGCATCAGGGTCAGGTATTCCGCAGATAACAGGTGAGGTTAAAGGTTATTTGTCACAAAGCTGGTGGAGAGTGATACTCGCAAAGCTTATTGCAGGTACCACATCCGTTTTTGCAGGACTTTCACTCGGAAGAGAAGGTCCGAGTGTTCAGCTGGGCGGTATGGCGGCAAAGGGTGTTGCAAAAATAACAAAAGCGGACAAAACAACCGAACACAGAATGATAAGCTGTGGTGCGGGAGCAGGCATGGCAGCAGCTTTTAATGCACCCCTTGCAGGCACCATGTTTGTGCTTGAGGAAATTCACCATACCTTTGACAAAAGTCTGCTGTGTATGGGAATTGTAGCAACCATCACAGCGGATTACACATCAAAGCTTTTTTTCGGACAGGACACAGTATTTAATTATGACACAGTTAATTTCCCCCTCAGGTATTATTGGCTGTTAATTCTGCTTGGCATTATACTCGGCATCTGCGGTGTATTATATAATGTTATCATGTCAAAAGCACAGGATATCTACAAAAGCATAAGTAAAGTACCAAACTATATCAAACTCCCGTGTGTATTTATCCTTAGCGGAATTATAGGTCTTGTTTTACCTCAGGTGCTCTGCGGCGGACACAGTATGGTTGAATTTCTGATGAACGATCAACCGTCAGTAGGGATAATGCTGTTTTTACTTGCAGCAAAATTCCTGTTTGGTGCTGTATGCTTTGCATCAGGTGCACCGGGCGGAACACTTTATCCGCTTTGTATTTTAGGAACATATATCGGTGCTGTATTCGGAGCTGTTTCAATCAACGCATTAGGCTTAAGTCCTAAATTATGGGAAGAATTTGTTGTTATAGGTATGGCCGGATTCTTTGCATCAATCGTCCGTGCTCCTATAACAGGAATTGTACTTGTTTTCGAGCTGACAGGAAATATGAATAATATTCTGCCGATTGCAACTGTATCTCTCATCAGCTACGCAGTTGCAAATCTGCTTGGCATTAATCCGTTCTACGAGACCTTGCTTGAAAAGATTATTAATAAAAATCCTGCAAAACCTGAATTTCACAGCAAAAATGAAAAGATACTCAGAACATATGTTATACCGACAGGAAGTCCCCTCAGTAACAAGCCGATTATGGATATAAACTGGGGCCGACATTGCCTTGTTGTGAGCATAGAACGCAATGACGTGTCCATAACGCCAAAGGGAGATACACTGCTCAAGGAGGGTGACGAGCTGGCAATTCTTGTCAGCCAGCGTCATTTTGCAAGAGATAATGAAAGACTCGAAAAAATAATTAACGGATAAAAAATCTATTTGTTAACACATCAAAACTAATTATAAAAGGGGTAAAAATTATGGACGAAAGACAATGGTACAAGGGTGACACACATCTGCACACACTTAACAGCGACGGTGTTCTGACAAAGGGACAGCTTGTTGACAAGTGCAAGCAAAGCGGTCTTGATTTTATGATTATCACAGACCATAATTTCAATTCGGTTGAAAAAACCTATTTTGACAAGGAAATGCTCGTTATTCAGGGACAGGAAATTACAGGTGAGCCGGGTCACGTGAACATATGGGGCAAAAAGGTTCCGCTTGAACCACCGTATGCACTTGACACTGCCGAGGATTATGAAAAAATAATCGGTCTGTGCGAAGAGGCTGGCGCAACCATTTCACTGAATCATCCGTTCTGCTCCAACTGTCCTTTCAGGCTGGATATGGAAGCTTATCCGTTTGACTGTGTTGAGGTCTGGAATACAATCCAGCACAGCGACAATATTAAAAATATGGAATGGTGGCACAATCAGCTCTTAAAGGGCAACCGCATTGCGGCTGTCGGCGGCTCTGATTTCCACAGGGATTACGGAATTCCGTTTTTAGCCTGCCCTACCACATACGTTAATGCAAAGGGTAAAACCGAGGAGGATATACTCGAGGCTTTGCGTGAGGGCAGATGCACCGTTACAAATTCACCAAAATCAACAACAATCTTCCTGCATTGCGGCGATGCTGAAATCGGTGACACCATTAAGCTTTCTGATAATAAAAAGCTTGAGATACGTGTATCCGATTTCAAAAAGGGCCACACATTAAAGGTTTACAACAACGATAAAATCATCTTTGAAAGCACTGCACAGAAAACTGCTGAGGGTTATTTCGCTGAGGTTGATATTGAAGAGCCCGGCTTTGTAAGAGCTGAGATTACATACAGATTCAATCCGCTTTTTGAAAAGGTTTATGCCTTTGTTGAAAGAAAATTCCTTTCAAACAGGGGTGTAAAAAATGATGCTCCGCTCGGTCTGCCTGATTTCTTCTGGGCATTCACAAATCCGATATGGGTTGAGGAATAATAGCAATTAATAATATATAGAATGCAATTAAGATATTCGGGTGTACTTGTAACACCTATCTTGTCAGCAGAAATTATAAAGAAAAAGATAACAGCCGATAGGAGCAATCCTATCGGCTGTTTATTATGCTTGATTTTATTATGTTTGATATTTTCAAGATTTGAACTGCAAAATGATAAAAATAAAAAGACTTAACGATAATCAACCGTTAAGTCCTTTGGTGGGAACAACAGGGCTCGAACCTGTGACCCTCTGCTTGTAAGGCAGATGCTCTCCCAGCTGAGCTATGCTCCCGTTAGCAGAATTTATTATATAATACTTGTCCCAATTTGTCAAGCATTAATTTCAGAATTAAAATAAATAATATGTCCGAGTGTTCCGTCAGGATAACTTACATTAGGATTATGCTCTATAAACTCATAGTCACCATTTGTATAATCACAAATTATTTTATTCCAGAAAGCAATGCCCTTTTTATTATTACAGTGCATTGCCGCCTGCCACTTGCCCCTATGCTTATCAAAAAGAGCGTGGGCAAAATATCTGCCGAGTCCTTTGCCCTGATAATACCGGAGAATAAAAAACTCAGCCATTGAAAAATCAAGATTCTGCCTGTCGTCAAAAAATTTATTCACCATTGCAAAGCCTGCAAGCCTATCGTCGACACGCAGAATATATGCCCATCTGTCATCATCCGTAAAATAAGCATCGAGATAATCATAACCAAAATTGCCTAAATCATCAACCTGCATATTTTCATAAAACGAACATTCATAAAAATACTTTTCGTTAAGATTTCTTATGATTTCTTTGTCGACACCGTTCTTAGCCAAATCAATTTCAATTTTCATAATATCACTTATTAATTATGGAAAATAATTCCTTAATTCTGTCCGTCTGCTCCGTGAGATACAAATAACCAAAAAGAGACTCTACTCCTGTGGCACAATGGTATTCACCCTCAGTTGCACTTTTAGGCGAATGACCAACCTTGGCATTCCTGCCGCGCTTATAAATCGCAGTTTCTTCCTCGGTCAATATATCCTTAATTTTTTCAAAGGCAACAGTCTGTGCCTTAGCCGATACAAACTTAACACTTTCCCTGTGCAAATCGTTAACGGGTCTGTTTGCTTCGGTTACAAGCATTTCACGCACCAATATTTCATAGATACAATCACCTATAAAGGCTAAATTAAGCGGACTGAGCTGCTTTGCATTAATATCCTTATCAATAAATCTCATTTAATCACCTCTGCCATATATTTAAATACTATCAGAAATATAATAAAAATGCAATATATAACAATGACGGCTGATTTGCATATTACAAATCAGCCGTCATTGTTGTATTATTTAAAATACTCTTCATTATCCATAACAAATTTTCTAATATAAATATCAAAGCCTAATGCTATACCGCCTATTAAACCTCCTAAAACAATATTTACAATTAAGAATATTATGTTCGAAGTACCCTGCTTTTCAAAATTTTCATAAACCCCATCAGGCATTTCTGACAGAGACTTGCTATACTTCATTCTGCTCACACCTATGTAAATGTTCCATAATCCGACAAGCACCGGTGTAAAATATGTGAACATTCCCCCTATAATCTGAACAGCAGCAATTACAAACCATATTATTGCCGCAGTTTTTTCATATTCAGCCAGCTTTTTAAAAGCTTCCTCCTTTGTACTCACATTATTTGTAGAAACAGACGTATTTGATACAGTAGTCTTTCTGATTGCCATGCCACAATTCAGACATACCTCTGCATTCGGATTTATCTCTTTGCCGCAATGACAGCAGTATTTGTCACCGACACCGTTTTTTACACCGCAGTTTAGGCAAATCGCCTGATTTTCATTGATTTCATTTCCGCAATTCTTACAATACATTTTTATTCTCCTTACTGTATATATTTGTCAATTATTACAATAC
>JAIDVA010000295.1 GCA_029059925.1 Eubacterium sp.
ACATATACCTGTGAGGACATGCCCGCCTCTCTCGGCAAAGAAGACCTTGATGCAAAAACAATGGCATCATGGGGCTGTGAATTTTTCAAATATGATTTCTGCCACAGCAAGCCTATAAGCGGCGATTGCCCCTCAATCGAGAAAATCGAGCTTAACGGACTTGACGAAGAAAACATTGAGTGCGAGCTGACATTAAATCCGGAGGATGCCGAGCTTACCGGAAGAGCCAAAGTTATTAAGCTTTCCGAGTTTCCGAGCGGAAAGGCTATCGCTTATCTCAATCATGGTGCCGGTGCGGCAAGCTTCAGAGTAATCACGCTTCCTGAGGGAAAATATGCACTGACGGTTGTCCACCAAAAAACCTTCAGAAGACGTGAAAGCTATGCACAAATTACAGTAAACGGAAAGATGCATGAAATTTTCTTCCCGTACGGTAAGGGTTTCAGCGATTCAGGCAGAACACAAATCGTGGTTGAACTGAAAGACGGCGAGAATATAATCACAATTCAGAATCCTGTTGCAACTGTTGCTGACTCATCCTTTATTCAGTACAGGCGAATGGGTGAAGCCTTAAAGAACGCTTCAAGCGAATGGGCAAAATTCACTGATACCGAGGAAAAGCCGATTGTTTATTCAATCTGCGAATGGGGCACGGCAATGCCTTGGGACTGGGGTAAAAAAGCAGGCAATATGTGGCGCACAACACATGACATTATGCCAATGTGGAAAAGCATTGAGCTGCTCTACAAATTCACGGTTAATAAGTATGAGTGTGCAGGCCCCGGCGGCTGGAATGATCCGGATATGCTTGAGGTTGGCAACGGAAAACTCACAGAAAATGAAAACAAAGCGCATTTCTCTCTCTGGTGTATGCTTGCATCTCCGCTTATGCTTGGTAATGATGTAAGAAAATTTGTTGATGGCAGCAATAATGCTGTGGACGGCAATGCCACACTTAAAATTGTAACAAACAAGCATCTTATCGCTATTGATCAGGATACACTCGGTAAGCCTGCAAAACGTATAAAAAAATCAGGTGGGGTGGATATTCTTGCAAGACCGCTCGCAAACGGTGATGTGGCACTTTGTCTGTTCAACAAATCAACACGAAACAGGAATGTCCACTTCAATTTGAATGAGCTTCTTAATGACGAATATCTCAATATGCCATCATCTTCTGAATATGAGCTGCACGACCTTTGGGATGATGAAAGAGCAAACGCTTCAATCGTTTCAGCATCCTTGCCAAAACACAGTGTAAAGGTTTACAGAATCAAATCGTTATAATAAGCAACAGGGTGGAAATAAACCACCCTGTGTTTTTTTATCTCTTATTAAATTATAGTTTAGCGTAGGGGCGAACAATGTTCGCCCGTGGGCACAACGATAATGTTGGCGGGCGCACACTGTGCGCCCCTACGAATCACGCAATCTACACTTTCGTAGGGTGCGATGTGGGCATCGTTCCCTACGATTGTTTAACCTACACTTGATGATATAAGCAATAATTTATCTTATTAACAACTCCTAAAGAAAAAGTTAAGATATAGCAAAGATAATTGAAATCATAAATTCAATTTGCTATTTTTTTAAGAA
>JAIDVA010000296.1 GCA_029059925.1 Eubacterium sp.
TCTCCATATATCAATTTTGAAAAGTCTACGTTAACTTCAACACTTCCACCAACACCAACGGAAGTACCTGCTTTAACAACAAACTTTCCATTCTCAAATCTTAATTTTCCTTCGGCTCCAATTGCTCCAGCATGTCCCGTAGCTGTTACATCTACGGTTAACCAATCCGATGTACCACCTAACGTTATAGAACCATTTAAAGCAGAAGCCATTCCACCGATTTGTGCCTCAAGACCTTTTGAACCAATATTTAATTTGGCATCTCCATTAACAGACAAGGCGCTTCCTTCGCCTTTTACATGAAGATTTTGGTTTTCATCACCAAGCATTCCGCCACCTTCTAATTTAACTGCATCTATTTCAGTACTTAAACCTATAAGATTTAATTGTTGATCTTCATAATAGTCCTTTTGCGTTAAATCTTGAGTGAATTTATAGAAATCAGTATCAGTTTCTGAATATCCAACATAAGCATTAAAATATCCACCTTGTTTTTCAGAATCACCAAATTCTTTTCCAAACAAATATTCTTTGTTACCATCTATAGTTCTATTATCATAGATTTGTTTCATTGCCTCATATTGTTGCAACTGCATCATATCCTGTGCCTCTTGTTGTGCAACAATTCTATCAGCCTTATCACAGAGATGTTTTTGAATAGCTGCTTTCCATTCGTCTGCCTTTGCTTCTAATTTGGTTTTGCCATTGGTATATGTTTTACGTAACCACTTTTCTGCTTCATTTGCATAATATTTAGAGGTTGTTTTTATATAATATCCAGTAAATTTGGCTAAGTCACGAGCATCTTGTCGTGTTTGGGTTACTTTATTATCCCATTTAGCACCAACTTTACTGCCAGCAGAATAACCAGAACTATAACCTGATTTCCAACCCTGTTTAACAGAACCACCGGTAAATAATGCCTTACCTGCACCATAAGTACCTTTGGCAACACCTGCAACAGTTCCGAAAATCTGCTTAAAGAATCTGCCTGATGGATCAATAAGGTTAAGTGGATTGTTACAAACATAAGTATACGGATTGAATGTGATAGGCAACTGAACAAAGCCATAGACAGAGTCTTTAGTTGTAAATCTTCCCTGTGAAGAATCGTAATATCTTGCACGGAGATACTGTAAGCCTGTTGATGAGTCTGTATACTCAGCATTGTACTGATACGGATTATTCAGGGTATTGTTTGACTTGGTTGTGTTGCCGTAGGCATCGTAGCGGTAGGTTATCATACTGCCGCTGTTGCTGCCTGTTAAGCCTGCAACAGAACCTCTGCCATCATAGAGATAGTAACCCTTTGTGCCATTGATTGTGGCACTGTTTCTCTGTGCACCATACTCATAGATATTTGTAGTATTACCGTTTGCACCGAACTCCATAAGAGTTTGTGTGTATTCGGTGTTTATGTCATTGATATAGCCTGTCAGCTCATAGTTGATTGCCGTGTTCTGCGTTACGCCGTTCGGAATCAGCATTTCATTCAGAATGACATCTGTATCATAAGCAGAATTTACTGAACTTGTAGGATAGTATACATTCTCCGCAGTGCCTGCCTGATTTGATACATATTCTGCATTTTTGCGGTAATCAAGACGGAATATTCTGTCGCCGTTGCCGTCATAAAGAGCCGCCATAAGGAGTGAACCGTTCTCTTTTACCGCCTTGAGTCTGTTCTCGTTATCGTAGGTGTAATCTCTTACCTTTTCTGTATCGTTACAGGTGGTATTCTTGAGATTGCCGTTTTCATCATAGGTGAGAACAATATGTGTCAGCTTGTTTTCATCATCACAGTTGCCCTCAATATCAGTAACCTGATTATTGTCATTGTAGGTATACTGAATATTGCAGAGTGCCTTGTCACCGCTTGTTTTGACTGCGCTTAAGCGATTGCCTGCTCCGTCATAGGTGTATACCATTTCCGTTTCTTCAACAAACTGATTGTTTTCAGTAACTAACTGTGATACCTTTACAAGCTGTGCACGCTCGTCATATTCATACTGACTTGTTTCAATGCGTTTGCCTGTCTTTGCAACCTCGCCTGTGATAAAGCCTGAATTGTCATAAACATAAGCGAAGGATGAAAGCTCTTCACTGATATTGTAATATGGATTCTTACCCATATTCACAACCTTGATAACATTGCCCATATCGTCATATTCAA
>JAIDVA010000297.1 GCA_029059925.1 Eubacterium sp.
GATTTAAAGAAATATGATCATGTAATTTCTGCATTGGATTACAGAGATAAAATCTGCGGTTTTATTTCAGGCATAGATGAAATAAAAAATTGGGACAGGGCAGATTTATTCCAATTTTATTATGACACAAAACCCCTTTACGGCAGTATTGACTGGGTTGGCAGTCTGATTGAAAAATCAGATATAAAAAGAACAATCCACAGGGATGCGTGTAATATCTATCATATGTGTGCTCATAATGCCATTCACGAAAAAAGTGACGATATTTTAAGAAACATTTTAAAAGCAGCAGTATATCTTATCAGAGAAAAGCATTTTTATGCCTGCGGCACATATATCAGAAAGGCAGCAGAGCTGACAGAACTTGCAGCCGATGAGGATAAAGAAATTTTATGTCTTTACCTTGAAAACAGTTCAAAGCTTAACCTTAATACAGCATCTGAAATAATTATGAACTGGTCAGGCAGAATAATTAAGGAAATCAATTTATAATTCCAAATTTTGCAAAATATCTTGCAATTGAAAATTTGTTGTGCTATGCTGTTTTTATTGATTAATCAACAAATTTTCTAAGGAGGTGAACACATTATGACAAAGTACAGAGTTTATGCTTACGATTTTATACCCGCAAATCATGTTGAATCACAGAATTGGTTCGATTTTTATACCTTTTGCCGATTTGCTGATTGTGTTCACCCACATAATCAGTAGATACGTGTATTTTTGTGCACCGCCGGCATTTGGTCGTCGGTGCTTTTTTATTAAATTTTTCGAGGTGATATTATTATGTACTATCGCATTCTGCCGGAAGAAGAGGGTAGAAAAACGCCTGTCATAAAAAATATTCTCTATGCAATGAAATTGGCATACAAAGCAGACAAGCGATATCTTATCTGGAGAATCATAGGTGAAACAAGTGCTATCATTTTTAATCAATTCATTTTAGGGGTATTGTTTTTAAAGGTTCTTCTTAGTGTGATTGAAAAAAATGCTGATTTTAAAGACTACTTACAAACACTATTCCTTTTTGTTATTGTTGCTCTTGTGAATGAAATAATTGCCGTTTACGGTGACTACACAAGCCTTGTCGGAAGCAAAAGAACATATAAAACAATTAACAATATGATATTTGAAAAAGCAGCAAATGCCGATATAAGCTGCTTTGAAAATCCTGAGTTTTATGACAAATATCAAAGAGCTGCACTGATACTTACAAACGGTTATCTTGACATGTTCCTTTGGGATTTATCACAATGTATAGGCTCATTCATTTCACTTATATTTGTTGTCGGCGTCGTAACCACAATTGATTACAGATATCTAATTTTTCTGCTACCTGTTATTCTTGTATTTATCATTGAAATCATCAAGAGTAAAGTGGTATATAAAAGAGATTTAAGCATGACCAAAAACAACAGGGTTAAGTCATATGTTCAGCGAACGGTATTTTTAAAGGATTTTTCAAAGGATATGAGAACATCAAATATCTTTTCGGTTTTAATGAAAAGATTTGACAGAGCCATTAATGATAATATCAGAATACTTAGAAGCTATGGAATAAAGCTCTTCCTATTCAGTATGGTAAGCTCCTTTTTCAGCGAGCTGCTGCCAATTGCAGGTACATATGCCTTGGCAGGATATCAGTTCGCAGTTGCAGGAACATTAGGCATTTCGGGCTTTTCCGTTGTTCTTTCATCAATAAATTCCGTTCGTCAGTCAACGCTTAATATGGCATGGGTGTTTTCCGATCTGTCGCAGATGGCACTGTATTTTCAGAATCTGCGTGATTTCTTTGATTATGAGAACACTGTAATTTCAGGTAAAAGGGTTGCCGGAGAATTTGAGTCCATTGAATTCAAAAATGTTTCTTTCAGATATCCAAGTGCTGAAAAGTATTCGCTTAAAAATGTAAATCTTAAAATAAATAAGGGTGAAACGATTGCCATTGTCGGCATAAACGGAGCGGGAAAAACCACCTTTGTAAAACTACTTTTGCGTTTTTATGATGTAACAGATGGCGAAATTCTTTATAACGGAATAAATATAAAGGAATATAACCTTGAATCCCTGAGAAGCAGATTTGCGACTGTTTTTCAGGACTGCAAAACCTTTGCTTTGTCAGTTAACGAAAATGTTATTTGCAGAGAATGTGATGAACAGGACAAAAAAGCCGCTGAAAAGGCATTGCTTCAAAGCGGAGTTTTTGACAAAATTCAATCCCTGCCCAACAAGGCCGACACTGTTCTTACACGTGAGTTTGATGATAAGGGTGCAGGACTTTCAGGCGGCGAAGCGCAAAAAACTGCTGTTGCAAGAATGTTTGCAAGGGATTTTGATATTGCTGTTCTTGATGAGCCTTCATCTGCTCTTGATCCGATTGCAGAATATAAAATGTATGAAAATCTGATTCGTGCAACAAAAAACAAAACTGTCGTTTACATTTCGCACAGACTTTCAAGTGCTGTTCTGTCTGATATTATATACGTACTTGGAAACGGAACTGTTTTGGAGACAGGCAGTCATAACGAACTTATGAAAGCCGGCGGAGAATATAACAAAATGTTTTCTCTTCAGGCGTCCAGCTACAAATCAAAGGAGGGATATAATGCGTAATAAAAGCAAAAAAGAGCATTCAATTATGTCAAATGTATTTTATTTCCTCGGCATACTTTTTAAAATATCCCCCGTACTTGTTATCGGTGAAGCCTTATGGGGTGTTATTTTAAATCTTCCGACCAAGCTGGTTTCAATCCTTGGTGTAAAATACATAATTGATGTTATCACTAACGGCGAAAGCTATCATAAGGTATTTATTGCTGTCGGAATTATCGCAGCTGTTCTTTTCTTTGGCGAATTGATTGCTTGGCTTTTCAGAGAGTTTTTCTGGAACACGGAAAAAGAAAAGGTATACAAAGGACTGAATACAAAGCTATATAACAAAGCAAAATCACTTGATCTGGAGTCGTATGATAATCCTGAATTTTATAATAACTTTATTCTTACAATAGAATCCTCTTCTGAAAATATACAAAATATTCTCAATCTTGTAAGGCGATATGTCGGCGAATTTATTTCACTGCTTACAATATGTGCAATTGTATTCACAATTGATCCGATATGCCTGTTAATAATAGGTGTAATTGTCGTGATTTTCACACCGATAAGTAAAAAAATAGGTAATCTCCAGATGCAAAGGCGAATTGAAAACAATAAATATCACCGACGTGCAGATTATTTTGCAAGAATTTTTTACCTGCAGGATTATGCAAAAGAAGTGCGAATGAACAATATCAAGCCGCTTTTGATGAAGCGTTATATCAGGCGGCAGATGATGTAATAGAGAATCAGAAAAAGTATGTTGCGAAAATAGATGCAGTCTATTTTGTTCAGGAAACGGGTGTGCAGATTTTAGGCTTTATGCTTGTTCTTCCGCTTTATCTTGGCTACTGTGTAATAAAAACCAATACACTTTCCGCAGGTGACTTTGTTGCTACCTTCAACAGTGCATATTCAATTGCCACAGCCTTTTCCTTTCTGACTGTGGGCGTTGTAAGAAATTTCTCCGAACAGGCAAAAATGATTGAAAAATACAGAGCATTTCTCAACGAAAAAAACAAGATTTTTGACGGAGAAAAAGCAGCAGAAATTACAGAGCCTAAGACTATTGAAATTAAAGATTTATCCTTTACTTATCCGGGTAATGACAAGCCAACACTTAATAACATAAACCTTACTATCAAGCCGTATGAAAAAATTGCACTTGTCGGCTATAACGGCGCAGGCAAAACTACACTTACCAACCTGCTTTTAAGACTTTATGATGCAACAGATGGTAAAATACTTATCAACGGCGAGGATATAAGGAATTGTACTGTAAACTCTCATCGTAATAGGTTTGCATCCGTATTTCAGGACTTTCAGATTTTCTCCTGCTCAATAGGTGAAAATGTTGCGCTTGATATTAATCCCGATATCGGCAGAGCAAAACAGGCACTTAAGCACAGCGGTTTTACAAAGGAATTGCCTAATGATATGGATACTGAGCTGCTCAGAGAATTTGATGACAGCGGCATTATGATGTCAGGAGGCGAAGCACAGAAGGTTGCAATTGCAAGAGCATTTTATAAGAATTGTCCCTATGTTATTCTTGACGAACCGTCAGCAAATCTTGACCCCGTAGCAGAGTATAATCTTAATCAGGCAATGCTTGAGGCTGCTGAGGATAAGACAGTTGTGTTTATATCTCACAGATTATCAACCACAGTGAATGCAGATAAGATATACGTTATGGAAAACGGCAGGATTATTGAAAGCGGATCACATAACGAACTGATGACTCAAAATTCAACCTACGCAAGAATGTTTAATCTTCAGGCTGAAAAGTATAGAATGGGCTAAATTATTGTTTATCACAAAACACCCCCGACATAACGTCGGGGGTGTTCGCTTCAGCGGATTTAATTTTACTTCTTAACAGATTCAACTACACCCTCAGCAAGGCCTGCTATGCCCTGAATTTCTGATGGGATAATAATCTTTGTTGCCTGACCGTTAGCAGCTCTTGCAAACGCATCAAGTGCCTTGAGCTTGATTACTGCATCATTTGCATCAGCCTCGTTGAGCAGCTTGATTGCATCTGCAGTAGCGGACTGTACCTTGAGGATAGCCTCAGCCTCACCCTCAGCCTCGCGCATTTTAGCTTCCTTAACAGCCTCTGCACGGAGAATTGCTGACTGCTTTTCTGCCTCAGCCTCAAGAATCTTTGATTCCTTGTGACCCTGAGCAACAAGAATTCTTGACTGCTTTTCACCCTCAGCTCTGAGGATAGACTCACGGCGCTGACGCTCAGCCTTCATCTGCTTTTCCATTGCGTCCTGAATCTCTCTCGGAGGGATAATGTTTTTAAGCTCTACACGGTTAACCTTGATGCCCCATGGATCAGTTGCTTCGTCAAGAATAACTCTGATTTTAGCATTGATTGTGTCACGTGATGTGAGTGTTGCATCAAGCTCGAGCTCACCGATAATATTACGAAGTGTTGTCGCAGTCAGATTTTCGATAGCCGAAATCGGATTCTCAACACCATAGGTGTAAAGCTTAGGATCAGTAATCTGATAGAATACTACGGTATCAATCTGCATTGTAACGTTATCCTTTGTGATAACAGGCTGCGGCTTGAAGTCAACTACCTGCTCTTTAAGTGAAACGATTTTTGCAATTCTATCAATGAATGGGAACTTTACATGAAGGTCAGTGTTCCAAGTGTCGTAAAATTTACCAAGTCTCTCAATAACATATGCCTTTGACTGCGGTACAATTCTTACGTTTGATAAAACAAGTGCAATAACAGCGATAATGATTAAACCTATAATAATAAACAGTGCCATAAAATTTCTCCTTAATTCTTTTTATAATCGGGGTTAAACCCTTATTATATGTTTTTTACAATTTATTTGCTTTTAACAATCAGCTTTACTCCGTCAATTCTGTCGACAATAACCTCACTGCCGACAGGAATAATGCTGTTGTCAATTGATCTGGCAGTCCAGATTTTTCCGTCAGCCTTTACCTGCCCTGCTGCGTTGATATTATCTATATCTTCAGTTACAATACCAATCTGACCGATAACTCTGTCTGCATTCGTATTTTCCTTTTTCGGGCTGATATATTTTTTTACAAGTGGTCTTGTGATTACAAGAGCCAAAACCGAAACAGCTATGAATATAATTATCTGTATTACAGGTGATGCACCGCACAGTGCTGCTATAAGAGCTGCAATAGCTCCGACAAGGAACCATATTGAAACCAGCTGCACGGTAACTGCCTCTGCAATACCAAATATTAATATAGCGGCTGCCCAAAAAATGTATACTGTTGTTTGTGTAATTTCAACCATTGAAATCACCTCCGCTTTTTGCTCACGCATTAATTAATGCACTCAATATACAATTGCTTGCTTCGTATATTGCGCCCCTATTATACCATATCTTGTGTCAAAATTCAATATTTTGTGCATATAGGCGGTTTGAATTTACAATCTATTCACAATCACCACAAGGGGTAGTATCTTGACATTTTTGATGTTATTCCTGTGGTATAGTAAATTTTGGCTGTTAACATGCAGATTGATAAAAAATTAACAATTTGTCATCGCAATAATAGGCGCCCTTACGATTTTCAATATCATTAATACATATGAAAAAGGCACAGTGCATAACACACCGTGCCTTTTTCATAAGGGGTAAAAATTTATGTGAAAACGTAGTTGGTATATGTTAAAAGGTTGAGAAAATATTTTTCATCAACCTTGTTGACTATTAAAGGCTGTAGGAATTTGTTTTAACACTTCCATCTGCCTTGGCAATGTAGGTTGGTCGGGAGTTTTTAAGAAAAGCACCCTTAATCATAAAGAACGCAACCTCTTTGCTTATCTTTTCATAGTCTACATTAAAGATTTTTGCCGACACATTTTTGTTGAACGCATTTATCAGCGGTCCCATGCAAAAGGCAGTTATGATTGTGCCTATGCCGATATTTTTAATCTCGTTAAAATTACCGCTTAAGATTGCATTTAATCCGCCGCTTACAACCAGACCGATGAAAATAACGGTTACATCAGTTATAACTCTGACCCATTTGTGCTCAAGCTTAATTCCGCGGCTGAGCATAAAGCCGAGTGCATCATACGGTCCAACACCTATGTTGGCAGTGAAGAATAGTGAACAAGCAAAGCACAAGGTTATTATGCCGATTAACAGAAGGGGGATTCTGACAGCATATGTGTAGTGTTCGTTTACAACAGGCTGTATCAGACCTTGGAAAAATTCACATGTATAACCGCAGCCAACCATGTTGAATACTGTGCCTACACCTACTAAACCTCTGTGAGCAACAATGATAACATAAAGCAAAATAACTGCATTTACTATTAATTGGTATGTACCAAAGCCGATGCTCAGTGTGCTTGCAACGTTCATATTCATTGAGGTGAAAGGATCAACACCAAAGCCCGAGACAGAGAAAAGCGAAATACCGAAACCCATTATGATAATGCTGATAAAGGAGAGAACTACTCGCTTAACCATGTTATGCTGAGTAAACATATCTTTCATATATCCGTAGGCTTCTGATTTCATATGCTTCATAAAACTGACCTCGCAGTGCTTTTTCTTTTCCTCTCTTGCACTACATTATATGCTTACATTTCAAAAAATCAAGTTTTTTGTGCAACTTTCTATATATGTAACACTTTACACAAAAAATGATTAAATATTTTGTGCAAAGAATACAAATAATCATTCCATTTGTTTGCCAAGAAAAGCAGCTGCAACCTGCACAAGCTTAACATCTGTTTCGCTTGGAAGCGTATTATCATTCTCTTCGATAAGTGCAACTGCACCGCTTACGTCACCGCCATATATAATAGGATATACAACATTTGCCTTTCGGTTAAAGCCCTCAATCGCGTTCATACTTGGTACAACGTCTGTTGA
>JAIDVA010000298.1 GCA_029059925.1 Eubacterium sp.
AAATTAAATTTAAAATATTTACCGAATTAAAAACGGATTATTAGGGTGTGTAACATCCTAATATAAACAATAATTTAACCAATCATACTTTGACATAAATCAACATATGTATTTATATATAATTACATTTAATATGGTGAAGATATGAAAAAGGATATATCAATACTTGCCGTTAATATTGTTGCAATGCTTTGTGTTGTTGTAATGATTATAAATTTTGCACCGCACATAACAACTCAGATAGGGATTTTTAATCAAAGTGTAGTCAGTGTTTTTTCTCCGCAAAAATTTATTTCAGATTTTACTGATATTTCCAATAATAATGAAGAAGAGACTGAAGATAATAATAACACCGCAGCAGAGGTGATGAAGCCTTCGACAGGAATAAAAGGGAAGGACAGCGACCTATATTCCGATATAACGAAGACTCCTGATGACATAGCTAAGCTTATGAGTGATGCTGAAAAAACTATCGAAGAGGAAACGGTAAAGGGCAAAACATCAGAAGAGGATTATTTTGGCGGGGGAACACTGGTATCCTTTGACAAGATTGAAATCCAGAGCAAAATACCTGATTCGTTTTATAGTCCCAATATTGAGGAACTCCTTAATCAGAAGGCGGACCTTTCTATTCAAGATATTTCACAACCGACTGTTCTTGTTTACCATACTCATACAACCGAAAGCTATACACTTCTGGATGTGGGTTATTATACAGAGTCTTTCGACCTTCGCTCAAAAGATAATGATAAAAATATGGTGAGGGTCGGAGACGAGCTGGTGGCTTATCTTGAAAAAATGGGTATTGGCGTAATTCATGATACTGAAATTCATGACGAAAGCTATAATGGTGCCTATGCCTCATCAAGAGCTTCTGTTGAAGAATATCTTGAAAAATATCCGACAATAGAAGTAACAATAGATGTCCACCGTGATGATATTACATATCAGAATGATACAAAGGTTAAGCCGACAGCTGTAATAAACGGAAAAAAAGCAGCCCGCATGATGATTATTGCCGGTGCTCAATATGGCAGTATAGAAAATTATCCCGATTGGGAATATAATCTCAGATTTGTTTTGGCGGTTCAGAATAAAGTTTGTGAGATGTATGATGGTCTTATGCGTCCTATTTTGTTTTCAGAAAGGAAATACAATATGGATGAAACAAAAAATTCTTTCCTTTTAGAAGTAGGAACAGATGCCAATACTTTAGATGAAGCTTGTTATTCTGCAAGATTATTTGCAACAAGTCTTGGTGAATTGCTTAAGGAGGAATATTGTAAAAATTAAGGAGGTCAAAATGACTAAAAAAATTATTGCTATTATTTGCTGTTCAACTTTGGTACTGTGTTGCGGTTTGAGCATTGCATATTACAACACAAAATCCTTTGGGTTTGATGAAAATGCAAAAATTTTTTCTTATGATGAAGAAAAAATTTCTGTAATGGATTTTGAAATTTATTATGATGATATTTCTTTTTTTATTGATGAAGTCCGCAAAATCATTCCTGAAAATACACACACTGTCCTAGTGCGATAGCGTAACAATCAGTCGGTTTATATAATGTATATAATATATATAGAATATATGAGAGCAGGCTAGATCCTACTCTTATATATTTATACGTCTTCGAAACACTAGGAAGAGTGTGAACAAAGTCTGAAAAAAGTTATAAAAAAGTGTTGACAATTGAGAAATGATGTGGTATTATTGCAAAGCACTCGAGAGAGACGGGGCGAGACAAACGAAAAGAGTTAGTCAGCGAAGTTGAAAAC
>JAIDVA010000299.1 GCA_029059925.1 Eubacterium sp.
CTGTTAGTCCGTGACATTTTTTGTTGTGTTATAAATTCTTATTCTTTTTTCGCATTAATTACAATTGAATAATATGCCTTTGAGGTTATTTTGTATACAAGTATATAGAACAGTGCAAATAACGCAAAGCAAGCAAGTGTAATCAGTATAAGGAATTTAAGGTCTGTTATTCCAAAAAGAATCAGCATTTTATAGATCATTGGGAATGCAAAGCCAAGATGCACTGCCGACATTGCGAGCGGTAAAAAGAATACTGTGAGCACCTGTGAATTAATGCTCTTTCGTATTTCCTTTTTATCCATACCTACCTTCTGCATAATCTCAAATCGTGACTGATCCTCATAGCCCTCTGATATCTGCTTGTAGTAAATTATCAGTACTGCCGCGAATATAAATACGATTCCGAGTAATATACCAAGGAAAAACAGACTGCCGAATAAATCGTAAAAGCCTGCACGTTCGTCAGCTCTGCTGTGGCATTGTAAAGAGCGTAAATCATTATTATCTGCAATAGTATTGATAGCCGATGATAGCTGCTTGAAAATTTCTAATTGCTCCTTATCTTCACAGTCAAGGTTATAGCCGTAATATTGACGGAAGGTGATTGCTCTGTCGCCTTTAAAATCTGCAAGTTTTTCAACAGGTTTTATAAAGCTTTCAACATCATTTACAACAATATAGAGTGATGATAATACATTCATTCCATCAATATTGTTCGTAATGAATTCAGGCAGAACCTTTTTTACCTTATAGGTGTTGGTATTTTCAATGATGATTTCTGATTCTTTGAATTTTTTATTTTTACTTCTGTATATCATCACCTCATCATCTGCAAGTGATTCCTGATTATCCGTTATTCTGTTGTAATCATCCGTGCTGACAATGAATGCAAGCTCACAATCGGCATAGTCGTTATGCGAATTGATTTTATTGCCGTCGGTTTTCACGATATATTGGGCACAGCAGTAGTTAAGTATGTTCTGAGGTGTCAGCTTTGCATCTTCAGCTGCCTGTAACGCATTTTCCTCGATAATCGGCTGCGTATTTTCAAGCTTGCTTATTTGTGACGATACAGCTTCAACAAGGATATCTCTTGGGTAACTGCTGTTGATACTGTTTTCTGCACCTGTATACAGACAGGTTGTTGAGGATATCATAACAAGCACCATTGTGCAGAGGATACATATGGATGCAAGTCCTGCACCATTTCTCTTCATACGATAAATCATAGATGAGGTTGATACAAAATGGTTTGTTTTATAGTAATAGTTTTTATTTTTCTGCAGTGCCTTGCAGACAGAGACGGAGCCGGTAATGAAAAGCATATAGGTTGCAGCAATTACCATAACGACCGCTACAAAGAAAAGCAGAAGTGCGGTTAAAGGCTCCTTGATTGTAACAGCGATATAATATGCACCTGCAAGAATAGCTACGCCTAAAACTGCAAGCAATACATTTGATTTAGGTGGTTTTTCACCTGTATTTTCGCTCCTGAGCATTTCAATCGGTTCAGACAATCTAATCTGACGCAGTGTGTTAATCAGCAGCAGAAGAAAGATTGCAGCAAAAAGCATAACGGTTATTTTAACGGCTGACCACTCAATACGGAATGAAAAATCGGCGTCAAGCTTTAAAATATTAACCATCACAAGCTCTGCAAATTTAGAAAACAATATGCCGAAGAATAAGCCGATTGCAAGCGAAATGATTGTGATTATAACACTTTCGCATATCAATACAATTGCGAGATTCGGCTTGCCCATACCAAGTATGTTGTAAAGGCCAAACTCCTTTTTTCTTCGCCTGATTAAAAACGAATTGGTGTAAAATAAAAATATGAGTGAAAAAACACCGATTACTATACATCCTAAGTTAAGAACCAGATAAATAAATTCAGCACCAAGCATATTTTCTATAGCTTTGCCGTTTGCCAGGAAAGCCATAATATAAAACATCATAATCATTCCCGAGCAGGTGAGAATGTACGGGGTGTAAAGTCTTTTGTTTTTTTGGATTGAGTTGATTGCAAGCTGCGGATAAATACCTAGTTTCATCTGTTGTCACCGCCTGTTGCAAGTAATGTCAGTGTATCAGATATTTTCTGATACAGCTGTTCGTTTGAGCAGTCTCCACGGTAAAGCTGATGGAATACCTCGCCGTCCTTGATAAACAGAACCCTTGATGCGTGACTTGCTGCTTTGACAGAGTGTGTAACCATAAGGATTGTCTGTCCGTTTTGGTTAATTTCGCTGAAAAGCCTTAACAGCTCATCTGTTGCTTTTGAGTCAAGTGCACCTGTCGGCTCGTCAGCTAATACTAATTTGGGATTGGTGATAAGTGCTCTTGCAACCGCAGCCCTTTGCTTTTGTCCGCCCGATACCTCATAAGGGTATTTTTTCATCAAATCACTTATTCCAAGCTGTGCGGCAATTGGCTTAATTATTTCTTCCATTTCATTATGATGCCTGCCTGCAAGCACTAGGGGCAGAAAAATATTGTCCTTCAGCGAAAAGGTATCAAGCAGATTAAAGTCCTGAAAAACAAAGCCGAGATTATCACGGCGAAAGGCTGCGATTTTTGATTCCTTAATGTCCGAAAGGCTCTGACCGTCAAGATAGACAGTGCCGTTTGTCGGCTTGTCAAGTGCAGCAAGAATGTTGAGCAGTGTTGTTTTACCACTGCCTGATTCGCCCATAATTGCAACATATTCGCCCGCATCAACACTAAAGTTTACATTTCTCAGTGCTTCAACCTTATTGCCGCCAAAGCGTGTTGTGTAAACCTTCTGCAGGGCATTAACCTCTAATATTTTCATAAGTATTCCTCCTTTGTATGCTGCAATTATTATAGCAAAAAGGGAAAATGCGCTGCCATAGAATCGGCTTACATTTCCCTTTGTTTTTCTTACACTTTTGTAAGTTTGCTTATAACAAATATATTTTCATAAAATTATTCAAGTTCTAATTTTTCTTTATCAAGATTAATCTTGATTGTTGTGCCCTTGTCAGGGATTGACTCTGCAGTGATTGTATGACCGAGATTTGTGCATATTCTGCGGCAAAGGTATAATCCGATACCGCTTGCTCTTTTGTCACTGCGTCCGTTATAGCCTGTGTAGCCTTTGTCAAATATTCTTGGCAAATCCTCGGATGCAATACCAATGCCTGTGTCCTTAATACACAATGTTTTAGGCTTTTCAAGATAAATGGATATTGTTCCCGACGGAGTATATTTAAGTGCATTTGAGAGTGTCTGCTCAATAACGAATGACAGCCACTTTTCATCAGTCAGTACTGTTATATTTGCTTCCTGATAATCTAATCTGATTTTCTTTCGTATGAACTGCGGCGCAAATTTTTTTACAGAATCTTTAACAATATTGTCAAGGCTATATTGCTGGATTACATAGTCAGTGTAATCAGAATCAAGACGAAGGAACATCAGAACCATTTCAACATATTGCTCAATGCGTGATAAATCATCGGCTATACTGCGTGACAGTTCACTGTCCTCATTCTGCAGTTTTAGGCTCATTGCGGCAATCGGCGTTTTTATCTGATGTGCCCATATTGTATAGTATTCCACCATATCGGCATATTTAATATTATGCTGTGTTGAAAGGTGCTTTTGCTCCTGACGAATGAGCTCAATTATCTGCTGATAGTCTTCATCATCAATTGTTTTTATTTCCGGGAAGTATTCCATTAAGTCGCTTGACAGCTTTTTGTTGTTTTCAAGCAGCTTATGCTTTTTATATGCTTTTTTATAATCAAATATAATGAACACAATGCCGATTGATGTGCACACAGCAGCGGGGTAAAGTGCTGCAACGACAGGAACCTTGTAAAGCAGTATTGCAAAAATGAATATCAGACAAAATAAAAGAAAAACTATAATTATTTTTGCTCTGTCTTTTAAATATTTGCCTAAAAAGCTCATCTTACTGTCCTTTCATCATTACAGAATTACATAGCCTGCCTTAACCTTTGTTGTTATAAAATCTGTCAGCCCTGCACCGTCAAGCTTTTTTCTCAAACGATTAATGTTAACGGTAAGGGTGTTTTCATCTACAAAGCTGTCCGTTTCCCACAATCTCTGCATCAGCTTTTCACGGCTGACGATTTTTCCCTTGCTTTCCATAAGTGTAAGCAATATGCGGTATTCATTTTTTGTAAGGTCGATTTTTTGCTCGTTAAAGGTTAAGGTGTTGTCACCTGTGTTCAGCATTGCACCGCGGTGCTCTAAAATCGGCACAGCCGATGCAAAATCATATGTGCGCCTGAGCATTGCCTGAATCTTAGCCATTAATACCCCTTGGTCAAATGGCTTGGCTATAAAATCATCTGCTCCCATATTCATTGCCATAACGATATTCATATTATCATTTGCCGAAGAAATGAAGATGATAGGCACCTTTGACAGCTTGCGTATTTCACTGCACCAATGATAGCCGTTGAAAAAGGGAAGTGAAATATCAAGCAGAATAAGATGCGGATTATATTGTGAAAATTCTTCAAGTACATTTCTGAAATTTTCTATATATTTTGCATCTAAGTCCCACATTTGTGCCTGTTTTTGAATAGCCTGTGCAATTCCAATGTCATCTTCAACAATTAATATTTTATACATATGACCTGTCCTTTTAAAAATCCTGTCTATATTTTATCAACAGTAAATAATTTTGTAAATAATAATGAAAGAAAATTAATATATTCATAAAATTTAGGTGAGTCAATTATTAATTAGTAACTTAAAATAAAAAGCTGTCTCAAATGAAATCATTTAAGACAGCTTTTACTTTTGTACGTTTTATAAAACAGCTTTTAGGAATTGCTGGAGTTTTGGATCCTTTGGTGTATTAAACAGCTCCTGCGGCGGAGCATCTTCAACAATGTAACCGTCAGCCATAAAGATAACGTGGTCGGCAACTTCACGTGCAAATCCCATTTCGTGGGTAACAACAACCATTGTCATACCATCTTCGGCAAGATCCTTCATTACCTGTAAAACTTCACCAACCATTTCAGGGTCAAGTGCAGATGTGGGTTCATCAAACAGCATTACCTTTGGATTCATAGCAAGCGAACGGACAATTGCGGCTCTCTGCTTCTGTCCGCCTGAAAGTTGTGACGGATAAGCATCTGCCTTATCCTCAAGACCGACAAGCCTGAGCAGTCTGAGTGCATCCTCGTTTGCCTCCTCCTTTGATTTAAGCTTAAGTTTAACAGGAGCAAGAGTTATGTTTTTTTGAATAGTAAGATTATTAAAAAGATTAAAGTGCTGAAAAACCATACCCATCTGCTGACGTATTTTGTTAACGTCACATTTTTTATCGGTAATCAGCTGGTCCTCAAACCAGATGTCACCCTCAGTTGGTGTTTCAAGCAGATTAAGGCATCTTAAAAATGTGCTTTTACCTGAGCCTGACGGACCGATAACAACAATTTTTTCGCCCTGATTGATTTCATAATCAATGCCTTTTAAAACGTGGTTATCGCCAAAGCTCTTTTTGAGATTACAAACTTTTATCACTTTTTCTCAGGCTCCTTTCCATAACTTTGATTAACAGAGAAATAATTACAACAAGTACAATATAGATGAGTGCCATTACAAGATAAGGTACCATAAATTCGTAGCTGTTTGAGCCGATTCTGTTAAATGCAACATAAAGGTCTGTTGCTCCGACAAAGCTTACAACGGATGTCTCTTTGATAAGTGAAATGAATTCGTTGCCGAGTGTCGGCAGAATATTTTTAATTGCCTGTGGGATTATGATTTTCATCATAGTTGTGCCGTAGCCAAGACCGACTGCTCGACCGCCTTCCATCTGACCGGGGTCAACTGAAAGAATACCTGCACGCATAATTTCCGATATGTAAGCGCCTGAATTCATACCGAATACTACAACCGCAACTCCGACGGAGTTAATGCGTATGCCCATAAGCGGCATCAGAACATAATAGAATATCAAAAGCTGTACTACAATAGGTGTACCTCTGAAAAGACTTACATAAAGCTGGCTGATTTTATCCAGTACTTTGACAACAGGATTGTTTTTCGGAACGACTCTTACAGCAGCTATAATCGTACCGATAATTATACCTATGATTAAGCCTGTAACAGCAATTATCAATGTGTTTTTCAAGCCGAGCAATACTGTGCTGTAGCCGTTTTTATTTATAAAAAAGTCCCAAAAGACTTCAAACTTTTTTTCAAAATTCATAATTATTACCCATTAAAAAACAGCCTCACCTCAAATAGAGGTGAGGTCGTATATTTTTACTACTGATTATTTAATTAAGCAACTGCGTTGATTGCTGTTGTGATTGCAGCAGCCGGAGCAGCGTCAATGATTACATAATCAACACCGCCGTTGATTAAATCCTGAACAGCGAGTGAGCCGTTGTCATAGCCAACGAAAGTAGCCTTTAAGCCTGCAAAGCCGAATTCCTCGTCACCCTGAATATAGGACTGACCTGTTGTACCATTCTGTCCGCCGATTTTAACTGAAGCATCAAACTCGTTGAGGATAGCCACGATATCGTCTGCACTCTGGCAAGCGTCAAACTTAGTGTCGTCACCCTTAACGATAAGCTGTTGTGATGCTGCGTAATATGATTCTGTGAAGTTAACCTGCTCAGCACGAGTTGGGTTAACTGTAAGACCTGCTGCAGCAAGGTCAGCCTTCTGCTGCTGAACTGAAAGAACAACTGCGTCAAACTTCATATCCTTGATAACGAGCTCTTTGCCGATGCTCTGTGCAAAAGCCTGAACGATTTCCATATCAATACCGCAGAACTGGTCACCCTGCTTGTATTCAAATGGCTCGAACTCAGCGTTTGTTGCAACGATAAGCTGATCCTTTGAAGGGTCCTCAACAGCTGAAGTTACACCTACAGGCTCACCGTCACCGAAATAGTGATTGCAGATTTCGTCAAGCTTGCCGTTTTCTTTGATTTCCTTAATAAATGCGTTTGCCTGCTCGAGGAGCTCTGCATTCTCTTTGTCAACACCGAGTGCATATTCCTCGTCTGAAAGGTTGATGTCGATAACCTTAACCTTTGAAGCTGCATTTACATCTGATGTATCAGGCTTTGCATCGTCTTTTGAACAAGCTGCAAAGCAAGCTGCTACAGTGATAACTGCAAGAATTACAGCTATGATTTTCTTTGCTGATTTCATTTTTTATTCCTCCTGAAAATAAATATAAATAAATTATGTATGCTGATAAAAGGACAAGGAAAGCATATCCTTGTCCTTTTAAAGTAATCTATCATAATAATTTTATAAAGTCAACATAAAATACAATATTAACTGCATAAATATACGCAAAATGTATATTTATTATATAGATTCAAGTGAATTATGTGTGGTTTTAATCAGCATTGGCAAGCCATTCATACTCGGGAACATAAATTCTTGTTTTGTCCCATGGATCACCGTCAATATGACGGATAAGCCATACGTAATACATCTCATAACCCGGTGCAGTTACCTGCTGGTGAGCATTTCCGCCTCTTATGCAAAGACAGGTGCCGTTTTCGGTTTTGTATGGTGTGTCGCCCTCAAAGCCTGCACCAAAGCCCTCCGGATGGTCAAACTGATAATAATAAAGCTCCGGCTGTGGGTGGTGATGAGGCGGATAGCTTGACCAGCGGCCCGGCTGATTGAAAACCTCACCCATGACCATATTTGAATAGGGCGCATTGTCAAGGTCAAACATAGTTGATACGATTCTGTGACCTGTACCGTTCCACTGTCCCTTGCCGAATTCCTGATAAAGACAATTATCAGGATTATAGAAAACGGGTTCCCATGTTTTTTCATTGTCTGTCATCTGTACAAGGATTTCACTGTCCTCAAGTGCAGTAATTACAGTCTCGGTTTCTTTGCAGAAATGAACTGCATAAGGTGTTTTTTCAAAAGGATTTTTTCTGCTGCAATTTTCATTGATTTTATCTGCAACAGCAAAATTTACACTGCCTGACAAAAGGAGGACTGCACACTCATTTTCTTTTTCGTTGATTTTAAGAGTGTCACCTTTTGTCATTTTCTGAACATAAATATCCATCAGCATTTCTGAATTGATACCGTTCATCTGGCAAAGAATTTTCTTGCCGTTTTCGTCATATTCAGGTTTGAATAGCATTTTCGTTTACCTCTTTATTTTGGATTTGTATTGAAATAAGAGAATATAATCTCATTTTCGATTAATTGATATGCTGTGCTCGTTTTCAGTTTTCAGCAGGATGATAGTTCGGAACAAACTGCTGCAGCTTTTCACGTACATTGCTTTCGTCAATATTGTGCAGACTTTCAAGCATCAATGTAAACTGTTCCTTGTCAATGCGTGTCGGCTGATTAACAAAAATCTTTTCATTCGCTGTTTTCTGTCTTGTTTTAAGTTCTTCATCCAACGCGAGCTCTTCATAAAGCTTTTCGCCCGGGCGAAGACCTGTAATTTTTATTCCAATCTCATCAATAGTAAAGCCGGATAGTCTGATAAGATTTTCTGCAAGATCCATAATCTTTACAGGCTCACCCATGTCAAGAACAAATATCTCGCCGCCCTTTGCAAGTCCGCCTGCCTGGCAAACAAGCTGTGCTGCCTCGGGGATTGTCATAAAGTAACGTGTAATATCAGGGTGGGTGACACAAACCGGTCCACCCTTTTCAATCTGCTTTTTAAAGATTGGAATTACCGAGCCATGCGAGCCGAGAACATTGCCAAAGCGCACTGCAGCATAGCGTGTGCCTGTACTAACCTCATTCATATATTGAACAATAACCTCGGTCAGTCTTTTGGTTGCACCCATTACATTTGTCGGATTAACAGCTTTGTCTGTTGAAAGAATAACCATTTTAGGAACTTTGAATTTGTCTGCTGTAAGGGCAACATTGTATGTACCGATTACATTGTTTTTTACAGCTTCACAAGGTGAATCCTCCATGAGAGGAACATGCTTGTGTGCAGCTGCATGGAATACTACATCAGGTTTGAATTGCTCAAACACCTCTTCAAGACGCTTGATGTCACGAACTGAGCCTATTCTTACATGAATATTTATACTGTCACCATACTGATCCTTTAAATTATTTGCAAGCTCAAATGCACAATTTTCATAAATATCAAAAATTACTATAGTTCTTGGATTATATCTTGCACATTGATTGCATATTTCAGAGCCGATTGAGCCTCCGCCGCCTGTTACAAGAATTGTTGTGTCAATAAGGTAACGGCATACTCTTATGTCAAGCTTAACCTCATCACGTGAAAGAATATCGTTAATTTCAACATTACGTGTGCTGCGCATTTTTTTGCTGTCTTTTAAAATCTCCTGCATGGAGGGTGTTGTTTTAACAACCTTTTCAGTTGACACAGCAATTTTGTAAATTTTATTAAGTATTTTTTTATCAGCAGATGGTATACAAATTATGATTTCATCAACATTGTATGCCTTAACTAATTGCGGAATTTCATCGCAGCAGCCGGCAATTTTAACACCCTGAAGTCGTTTTCCTTTTTTTGCCGGGTTATCGTCAACTGCAACAACGGGCATATATTTATTGTTTTGATTCGTTTTCAAATCAGTGATGATTACATTTCCTGTATATCCTGCTCCGACAATCATAACTCTTTTGAGATGATTGCGTTTTGTGTATATAACAGAAATTCCTCTGATTTCATTTCTTAATATACGATAGCCTATTCTTGGTGCACAGGTGCAGACAATCATAATTGCAAATTCAAGAACATAAGCATAAGCAGGAAGAATTGACTGATGTAAAATCATTCTGAAAATGATTCTGTCAACAAGGTAGAGTGCAAGCGTATCAAAAAAAGATGCCTGTATGCAGTTCATGATTTCTTGAGTGCCGGCAAAGGTCCATACGCTTTTATACAGCTTGAACAGATAGTTGATAAATACAATAATAATACTTAAACCGATTGCGTGATAAGCATTCCACAAAGTGCCGTGATAACCGAATTGGGTTATATCACCCCCACCGACTACATAGCAAATTCCGTAATTTGATGTGGCAAAAAGAGTTATGTCAATAAAAGCGAGCATCCATTTTCTAAATGCAGCTTTGATTTTCGAGTTTTTAAATTCCATTTCATCCTCATTCCATTCGTCATATTCAAAAAACGCGATAAAGAGATTGTCTGCAAAATATTATTTTCGCTTTGCCTTTCTGGCAGCCGCTGTAAATATTGAAATAATAAATGTAAGCCCTGCAATTGCAGCCGGAATAACATAGAATTGTTTGTTTTGGCTGAGCATTTCTACATTAACACCCATTTTGGTGAGTACACTTTGAACATTTTTCTCGGTTGTTATAGTCTGCTGTGTGGTGCCGACGACTTTCCTTTCACTCACTTCACGTGTTGTAACCTCTGCTACAGCCTCGGTAACCATGAAATCGCACTGCTTGTACAGCTCGTTGTTAGCACATACAACTACGGTAGCCGTACCTGCACCGATTGCTTTGATATCACCGTCGGCATCAAGCTCAATGATTCCCTCTTCATCACAGAAATAGCCGACAACTGCAGAAATATTTGAAGGTTCAACTGAATAATTCAGCTTAACTGTATCACCGACCTGGAGAGCGTAGGTTGATGCATTGATTGAGAGGGTGTCAAGCTTAATTTGTTCTGTTGTAGTTTCGGCTGTTGTGGCAGTTGTGGAGGTGGTAGAGCTTCTTATTGTTGTATTCTGGCCGCCTGAACTATTGCCGCCTGATGGTTTTTTAGTTGTTTCGGGAGGGGATGTCGGCTTATCATAATTACCGTTGCCGGAAGAAGAGCTACCGCTGCCGACTGATGAAAAATCAGGTGCACCATAGCCCATAATTGAACTGATATTGTTATATGGCTTTGAGCCGCTTGAGGTATATTCTCTTGACTTTACCTTGCCTGAGCAGTTGCCTTCGACAGTGTAAACCGTACTTCCCGATGTGCCTGTAACAATGCCTACGTGCTGTGAAGAGCCATTACCGCTCCAGTCGAAAAACACAAGGTCACCTGCCTGTGGTGTGTAGCCGCTTGAGCGGGTATGATATCTTCCTTTGTTTGAAAACCAGCTTATCATACTGTTGCAGTTGCCGCCGCTTGGTATTATGTTGCCGTAAAGCTTGACATTGTTATCGCTGCCTGCTTCGTTAAAGCACCATAATACAAAGGTTGTGCACCATGCACCCTGATAACCATACCAATCACCGTATTTTGAATATGATGATGAGCCTGTATAACCAACCTCATTTCTGGTGATGGATACAACAGAATTTCTTAATGCACTTTCGCTTGCCGCCTGTGCAGAAAATGGTATAAGTGTTGATAATAAAATCAAAAACGACATTGTCGTACACAACACTTTTTTTGAAAACTTCATATAATTACCCCGTTAATTATCTCATAAAAAATTGTATTATGTTATATTTGGAC
>JAIDVA010000003.1 GCA_029059925.1 Eubacterium sp.
CCACCGATATCTACACGAGCCTTATCGTCGTCAGCGTCAGATGGTTATAATAGACAGAATTACAAATACTTATATTGTATAACACATTATGCTTGACAGGCATAATACAAAATGTTATTCTCATAAAGGTGATTATTATGGAAATCAGAGTACTAGAATACTTTTTAGCAGTGGCAAGAGAGCAGAGCTTTTCAAAAGCCGCAGAAATGCTGCACCTTACACAGCCTACCCTGTCAAGACAGCTCAAGGAGCTTGAAAATGAGCTTGGCAAACAGCTTTTTATTCGTAGCAGCAAAAAAATATCACTTACAGATGATGGAATGATGCTGCGAAAAAGGGCAGAAGAAATAATAGATTTGGTACGAAAAACAGAAAGTGAAATAACAAACGATACCGAGCAAATATCAGGTGATATTTATATTGGTGCAGGTGAAACTGACGGAGTGCGCATACTTGCAAGGGCATATAAAAATATATTAGAATCTAATCCTGACATACATCTTCATATTTCAAGCGGAGACAGTCTGGATGTTCTGTATGATCTTGATAAAGGCTTAGTCGATTTTGGACTGATACTAGGAGAAATAGACACTGTTAAATACGACTATGTTGAGCTGCCCTGCGTTGATACATGGGGCGTGCTTATGAGACGTGACAGTGAGCTGGCTGATAAAGAATTTATAACCGCACAGGATTTGGAAGATAAGCCGCTTATAATGTCAAGACAGGCAAAAAACAAAAAAGAAATGAACAGCTGGTTCAACAATGACATGGATAAGTTGAACATTGTTGCCACAAACAACCTTGTATTCAACGCTTCACTCATGGCAGATGAAAAAATAGGCTATGTATTGACCCTTGACAAGCTGATTAACACGGCAAACAGTAATCTGAAATTCATTCCGCTCAAACCAAGTCTGACGATAGGAATGAAGCTAATCTGGAAAAAATACCGGATACACTCAAAAGCAGTTGAACTGTTTTTAACTGAATTGAAAAAGATAATATAACGTTAAATACATATAAAAACGCAGTGACAAGAAGCATTAAGCCCTTGTCACTGCGTTTTATTTATTTAATTTCAATAATCAAATCACTGTTGTTTTTGATTTTATAAAAATCAAAATACTTTTCCTCAAGCGGTATCCATTTATGTATAAATTGAGAAAGCTGTTCGCTGCCATTTCGCTTTTCAATACGATTAATCTGTTCTTTTTTACCGATATCCATAAAAATTTTCAAATCATAAATATCAGCAAATTTCGGATGGCAGGAATATGAGCCCTCAACAACAATCACATCTGTCTGCCTGACATTCACAGTTTCACCAAAACCCATAGTATGGCAATCAAATGCACGATAGCTGAATTTCTTTTTGCTTTTAAGGGGCAGTATAACCTCATTCAAAAATCGTTCATAATCAATATTGCCGCCGATTTCGTTTAGCCGCGCTTCACATCTCTGATATGGCTGCAGAAAAAAGTCATCCATATGAATAATACTGCAGCCTAAAGCACTGTGCAGAGAAGCTGCAAGCGTCGTTTTGCCTGCGGCACATCTGCCATCAATTGCAACAACACACTGCTCTTTATCAAGTTTTTTTATTTCACTTATAATCGCTGAAATAGCATCCTGCATAATAAATTCTCTTTCACAAAAAATCAACCTAAATTATGCTTATCCAAAATAGAAATCACAGGCTTATTAAAGCCCTCCATTTCAAGAACAATAATTTCATTTTTATCCTTAAGCAAAGCACCCGGTAAGTAAAGTGATTTCTGCGGACCCACACTCCAATATCTGCCAAGATTAAAGCCATTAATCCAGACATAGCCTTTCTTGAAGCCGTCAAGATGAACAAAGCAATCGTCTTTTGAAGCAGCAGAAAATTCACCCTTCATAAACACAGGCAAACTGTCTGATTTTGAGGTATACTCAAGCTTTTCAAGATTATCAAGCGGCATGGTATAAACATCATAGCCCATCTGCCTTTGATTGCCGGTATAGATATCTGTCATACCCTTGCGGTCAATCATATGCTCGCCGTAATTCACCCTGCCCATTGCGTCAACAAGCACACCGATTTTCCTTTCACCATTCAGCGCAGGCATAAGGAATTTTTCAGCTTTCTTAAATCCGAGAAGAGCCTTGAGTCCCTTTTTCTTAGCTGTATACTCTGTTCTGTCAATCCGCTTTTTCAGCTTTGAATCAAAATATACATAGCCAAAATCATGAACATCTCTAATTGATATCGGTGATATATCATACTTGCCACTCAAAATCGTCTCATAATAAATCAGGCCGAAATTCTGACCGAAATACTCCATGCTTTCAGGCACAGCTGCTCTATGCTTATCTGCAATATTACTAAGATTATCAAAAAGCGGTGCAAACGCAGTGAGCTTAACCTCACCGATTGACTGAAGAGCAGGTGACGGCGGGAGCTTTTTCATCTCGATACCTTGATTTTCGCAAAGTATTTTTCTTACCTCGTGATATGCAGGGGTATAATCGCCCCATTCATTGAGCAGAGCACAATAATCATAGCTGGTAATAGTCGGCTCATAGCCCTTGCCGTGGTTGTGGTTTGCACCTGCCGTAAATCCAAAATTCGTACCGCCATGGAACATATAGAAATTAAAGCTGGCACCAATATCAAGAAAATCCTTAATCTCCTTACCTACAGATGCAGCATTTCGTGTATGGTGAATATCACGCCAATGGTCAAACCAGCCGCACCAGAATTCACCGCACATATTCGGACCGTCATTCTCAAAATCCTTAAGGCAACCGAACGCAGTTTTAGCCTTAGAGCCGAAATTAAGCACCTTATAAATATGAGGGAGCGAACCGCCGGAAAGCATATTTTTCCAATTGCCGTCTGATGTAAAATACAATACATCAATACCGCAGTCTCTCATCAGATTTTCAACAAAACGCAGATATTCCTTGTCATTGCCATATGAGCCATATTCATTTTCAACCTGCATTGCGATGATATTGCCGCCATTCGTCTCAAGCAGTGGAACAAGCTTAGGTAAAAGCTCCTTATAAAACCTTTCGACACATGCAAGATAATCAGGATAGCAGCAGCGAATCTGCATATTCTTATCCTTTAAAAGCCAAGCAGGCAAACCGCCGAAATCCCATTCGGCACATATGTAAGGTCCCGGGCGAACAATGCAGTATAAGCCAACCTTCTTTGCTGTTTCAACAAATCTTACAATATCCAGCATTCCGTCAAAGCAAAATTCGTTCGGCTTTGGTTCGTGCAGATTCCAGCAGACATATGTCTCAACCGTATTGAAACCGGCAAGCTTAAGCTTTGTCAGCCTATCCTCCCAATATTCGGGCAGAATGCGAAAATAGTGCATTGCACCTGAGTAAATTTTAAACGGCTTTCCATCCATATAAAATTCTTTATTCTTAATTTCAAGCATAATTACCTCTGTTCTGAATTTTATTTTACAAAAAGCAAGTATCAGAACAGCTTTATAATAACATAACTAAGCTTTACTTTCAATACAATTCAATCAACAGCTTTTTATTTCACCACAGGCAATTTTTTTGCCTGAATTACCTGATGGCTGAGTTGTGAAATCATCATAACCATCATGAATAATAACTGCTCTGCCAATAATCTGCTCAATGCTGAATCTGTCAGTCAGAAACAATAGGATTGCATTGCCCTTATTATTCAGCAGCGGCGGCATATCGCCTGCGTGATTTGGGTGTTCAGTACCCTGCGGATTATAATGTCCCTTAACATCGGCAAACGGATCATCAGCATTACCGCCGCAGACACTGCCTTCGTGAATATGAAAGCCGTTAAAGCTGTTGACACACGGCAAGCCTGTCACAACAGCATACACAACCACTCCGTTTGCGGTTTTGTAAAACTTCACTGAACCTGAAATACTTTCATAGGCCGCACTGCCCTTAATCTCAGCTGCTGCCTGCGGACCTGCCTTAAGCATAGATATCAGCTTTGACTCTACACAATCAAAATGATTTACTGTCATAATATCCCTCCGAATAATTATATTCAAAGAGCAAATACAAATTTACACTTATGCAAAAAACGTTAATTTACAAATATTTTTTTCTTGACTTTTGGCAATCCTTTTTGGTATAATCAGCGTTGCAAAAATGAATAAACAGACATAAACGACACAAGTAATGCTTAGCATGTAAATCTGATTACGGTAATTATGTAACACGTGATTTTGTATGATTTTATATGCTATTGTTGTTACTTGCTTTTTTTATGTCAAAATTTGGTAAATCGGAGGAAAATTATGCCCAGAAATCAATTTCAAAGAATGGTCTTTGCTTTAATCACTGTAATTATTACAGTACATGCCTATGTTTTTTACAGTCTTTATGTAGTCAACGGAACAACCCTGATGAACATTACAGGCGAGAATAGCGTTATTCACGCAATCAATGCGCAGGGCGGAGTTTATATGTTTGGTAAAATGCTGCCGATATGGGCTGTTATTCTGATTGAGTTTGTATGTGCCTATGCACTTGAATGCGTCATGGGAAGTCCCTGCTCCTTCAAGCTTGCATGCAAGGTTTTTGATATCAGAAAAACAAACCCGGTTATTTTTGAGACAGCAATTATTTGTGCAACCGTTGGCTTGATGTGCCCTGCAATGAGCTTTTTGGCAGCTTGGTTTTATTATCCGTATTACAGCGATTTTTCAATTTGGACCTTACTTGCAAACTGGTTAAAGCTCGTATGCTTCAATTTCCCATTTGCATTTTTCACACAGCTGTTCTTCATTCAGCCATTTGTAAGAACCGTATTCAAGCTGCTCTTCAAGAAGGATATTGAAAAGCAGAAGCAGTTAGCAAATGCATAAAACTCAAACAATGTATACTAACTATTAAAATTTATAAAGACCATTTAAAAGGCAGAGTGTCAGAATGACACCCTGCCCTTTTTCTATCTGATATTCACTTTATTTTCAAAGCACGGACTGCATTTAATACAGCAATTACCATAACACCAACATCGGCAAAAACAGCAACCCACATATTTGCTATTCCAAGTGCACCGAGCACAAGGCATACCGCCTTGACCAGAAGTGCGATTACAATATTCTGCTTAACAATCTTCAGTGTACGGATTGATATTTTAGATGCAAGTGAAATTTTGGCAGGGTCATCGTCCATAAGCACAATATCAGCCGCCTCAATTGCCGCATCAGAACCAAGTGCACCCATTGCAATACCAATATCTGCACGAGAAAGAACAGGTGCATCATTTATACCGTCACCGACAAATACAAGCTTTTCTTTTTTTGCTTTTTGATCAAGCAGTCTTTCAACCTGCTTCACCTTATCAGCAGGCAAAAGCTCTGCATAAACCTCGTCAATTCCGATTTGCTGTGCTACACTCTGTGCTGTTTTTTCACTGTCACCTGTCAGCATAACTGTTTTTCGGATTCCGCATCTTTTCAGTGATTCAATAGCTGATTTTGATGTATCCTTAACAACGTCCGAAATAACAATACAGCCTGCATAAGCACCGTCAACCGCAACGTAAACAACTGTGCCATTATCATACTGCCTATCGACAGTAATGTCATTCATATTCATCAGCTTAATATTGCCTGCAAGCACTGTTTTTCCTTCAACACAAGCACTGACACCATGGCCTGCAATCTCATGAACATCGCTTATCAGAGAAGTATCTATTTCCCTGGCATAGAATTTTTTCAGACTGAGACTGATGGGATGACTTGATGCACTTTCAGCAAATGCAGCGTATTTAATAAGACTGTCATTATCAAATCCATCAGACGGATAAAGAGCAGTAACCTCAAAAACACCCTTGGTCAATGTTCCGGTTTTATCAAAGACTACATATTTGGCGTCCGAAAGTGCTTCAAGATAATTTGAGCCTTTAACAAGAATTCCATTCGCTGACGCGCATCCGATTCCTGCAAAAAAGCTGAGCGGAATTGAAATAACAAGTGCACACGGACAGCTGATTACAAGGAAAGTAAGTGCCCTGATTACCCACTCGCCCCACATTGCATCATGCCCTGCAATAAGCCTGATTGCAGGCGGTAAGAGAGCAAGTGCCAGCGCGCTGATACAAACAGCGGGCGTATAATATTTTGCAAATTTGGTAATGAAATTTTCAGACTTTGATTTTTTCATACTTGAATTTTCAACCAAATCAAGTATTTTTGAAACCGTTGAATCGCCGAATTCTTTAGTGGTTTTCATTCTTATTTTGCCCGAAAGGTTAATGGAACCGCTGATTATTTCATCACCAATATTCGCGCCTCTCGGGACACTTTCTCCTGTCAACGCACTCGTATCAAGCGTTGTTGAACCATTCGTTATAACAC
>JAIDVA010000030.1 GCA_029059925.1 Eubacterium sp.
GTATCTGCTCTGCACCGAACATTTCGGGTACTTCGGTTACCACACATGTACCGCCCATTGCAGTTATTTTATCTGTTATTCTGCCGACAAGAGGATTAGCCGTTATACATGATAAACCATCACTGCCGCCGCATTTCAAACCGATTTTCAGCTTAGATACAGATACTTCTGTTCGGATATCATTTTTCGCATGTGACTGCAATTCGGTTATAATTCTGATGCCCTCAGCAATTTCATCTTCGCAATCCTGTGCATTAAGAAATCTGACTCTTTCACCGTCATATTTACCGAGAATCTTTTTAAGTTCAGTAATATTATTGTTCTCACAGCCTAAGCCAAGAACAAGAACACCACCAGCATTGGGATGTTTAATCAGATTGCAGAGGATTTTTTGTGTAACAAGCAAATCATCTCCAAGCTGACTGCACCCGTATGGATGCGTGAAGGCAAACGCACCTGTTCTTTGGGCAAGACTGTTGGCAATACCATTTACACAGCCGACTGTCGGAATTATCCATATATCGTTTCTGATACCAATATCTCCGTTTTTACGCTGATAGGCTGAAATTTTAAAAGACTCTTCCCTTTTGAAATTTTGTGCAGAAGGAATATAGGTGTATTCCTGTTCGCCTGACAATGCAGTTTTCAGATTATGAGAATGTACATGCTCGCCTGCGTCAATATCCGCTTTTGCAATACCAATCGGATAGCCGTATTTTATTATACTTTCGCCCTTTTTTATATTGCAAACGGCATATTTATGTCCGTTATCAAGATTAACCTCAACATTGTCATCAGGATGTATCAGCACAAGCTCCATTTTACTGCCTCCCTGATTCCGCTGTTATGAATGATTTGAAGGCTGTCCTTTACAACAGCTGACAAAGCACTTAAATCGGCATCCCATAAATCTGTATTGGAAAGAATATCCGATACCGTATTATTTTTTATGTATTCTGCCGCACTTTTATCATCCTGAACATCATTTGCCTTATAATATTCAATAAGGCAGGCAAGAGAAAACACGAGCGGCTTCGGCAAAGCATTATTTTCGTTAATATAATCCGTAATTGTCGGCAAAACCCTTGCTGTGAATTTGCTGACAGAATTAAGGGCAATGGACTGCCACATATGCTGAATATACGGATTCGCAAAGCGTTCAAGCACAGCATCGGCAAATTGTTTATTTTCCGCTGTTTCGCCCAAAGTCGGAAGTATATAATCAAAAAGGCAGGTGTTTAAAAATTGCTTTAACTGCTCATCATGCAGAGTTTCTCCCACAGTTTCGACACCGCACAGCAAGGACGGAAATACAAGTGAAGTATGAGAACCGTTAAGGATACGCACCTTCATTTTTTTGTATGGTGACACATTATCTGTCCATATAATATTAAGTCCTGCTTTTTTCAGCGGCAGCTCATTTTCATAATTGCCCTCAATGACCCAAAGATGATAAGGTTCTGCCGTATCAAGCAGCTTATCTTCATAGCCGATTTCAGTGCAAAACTGCTGTAACTCCGCCTTTGGATAGCCTGTCACAATTCTGTCAACAAGTGTATTGCAGAATTCATTTTCATTTTTTATCCATTCTAAAAAATCTTCACCCAGATTCCATAGCTTTGCATAATCAATCACAAATTTTTCAAGCTGTTTTGCATTATTATCTATAAGTTCGCAAGCAAAAATTACAAAGCCTTTTAAACCTGACTGATATCTTTCATAAAGAAGCTGTGTCAGCTTTGCTGGGAACGATTTTGCGGGTCTGTCGGTTAATTTGTCATCTGAATCAAAAGCAATGCCTGCTTCTGTAGTATTGGAAATAATGAACCTTAAATCCGGATTCTTAGCAAGCTCAAGATAAGCATCAAAGCTTTTATAAGGATTAATACCACGGCTGACAGAATGTATTTCGGTGCGTTCACAGACCTCTTTTCCGTTTTCAATACCATGAAGATACAGATTATATTTGCCCTGCTGTGAATTAATCACATCAATCTGCTTTGAATCTGTGGGCGACACAATCACAATCCTGCCATCATATAAATTCTGTTTATTTAGTTTATCAATAAAACAGTCTGCAAAGCCACGCAGAAAATTGCCTGTTCCGAACTGGATGATTTTTTCTTTCATAATTTACTCCGCATCTGAAAATTTAATCAGCAATTTAGCAAGCGAGCCGTCATTATGCGTGAGTGCATCAAAGGCATCAGCCGCATTGTCAGCGTCATATATTCCACTGATCATTTTAAGAGGGTTAACCTTCTTTGCTTTTACAAGTTCAATCAGCTCTTCAAAATCCTTTGTAAAAGCATTGCGGCTGCCGAAAATATTAAGCTCTTTTTTCAATATAATCGAG
>JAIDVA010000300.1 GCA_029059925.1 Eubacterium sp.
CCGGTAATCATCATGTTTTTTCGATTAACGAAATTTGTAACTATGACCAGGATATTATTCCGTATTTGAATTCACCGATAAACAGTACTTATATAAGAGTTGACAGCAGTAAATTTGAGATAGATGATGGGTCAAAACCAATATTTATTGACAAACAGTAAATTGAAGAAATAGAATTAAACTATTCTTTAATTGAATAAATAAAAAATCACCTGCATAGTATTAAGCAGGTGATTTTTTATGGAAAACGAAACACAGCATACCCTGACCTTAACCGACAGGAGCGAGCTTTCGCTGACAGGAATTAACGATGTTGATGCTTTTAATGAGCAGGAGATTATAGCTGTATGTGATACAGGTGAGCTTGTAATCAAGGGTGAACTTCTGCATATTGAAGAGCTGAGCCTTGAGTCGGGAATTATGACAGTTAAGGGTAAAATAACCTCTCTTTCATACAATGAAAAATTTACCAAATCTTCAGTTTTGAAAAGGTTATTTGGTGGGTGAGTCCTTATTTTATGCTGTGTTGGTTGGAGTCGCTCTCGGATTGTTTTATGATTTTCTGCGTCTTTTCAGACTTGTGCTGAATGATAAATTTGTGTTGGATTTCTTATTCTGGATTGTCAGCAGTATAGTTGTTTTCTGCTACTTTTTGATATTTAACAGCGGTGCACTCAGAATGATAAATTTCATTGCTGTTTTTATAGGATTTTTGCTCTATATATTCACACTTGGCTATGCTACAAAGCAGTTTGAGTCAAAGCTTGCAAAAAAGCTTAGATTGGGCCTTAAAAAAGTGAAAAAACGGTTAAAAAGTTTTAAAAAAGTGTTGCAATCAAAGAGTGTTATATATTATAATATAGTCGCAAATATGAAAAAACATTTCAGCAGAAAAAGCAAGGATGACAGTAATGAACGAGAAAATGAAAAAAACGAGGAAGAGCTTTTCCTTTAAATCATTTTTTTCAAGCAAAAAGAATATTTCATTTATACTGATAACAGTGTTGCTTATCGGTGCTTTCGGTTACTTTGGAATTAAAACCGTTAATCAGAATTCCGATATCAGCAGACTTGAAATTCAAAAGCAGGAGCTTGAGCAGAAGCTTGAAGAGCAGGAGCAGGATAATAAAGAACTGCAGGCTGTTCTTGATAATGAAAATAAGGACGATTATATTGAACAAAAGGCTCGTGAAAAGGGCTATGTTAAGTCCGATGAGGTTGTTTTTTATGACATTTCCTCAAGTGTAGGCTAATAAATTATACAAGACCGAGTAACTCGGTCTTTTTTTTGGTGGTGACTGATTATGAGAGAGATTCATGCTAATGAAATTACACAGGCGGTTAAAGAGCTTGTAATAAAAGCAAATAAAATTTTGCCGCAGGATTTAGTGGATTGTATCGGCTGTTCAAAAAATAATGAAACAAATGATACTGCTAAATCTATCCTTTCTGATTTAGAGGCGAATATTGATGCTGCTAAGGAGCTTGATATTCCAGTTTGTCAGGATACGGGTATGGCTGTTATTTTTGCTGAAATCGGACAAGATGTTCATATTACAGACGGTTCGTTTGAAAAGGCAGTAAATGACGGGGTGAGTCAGGGTTATACAGAAGGTTTACTCAGGAAATCCGTTGTTGCAGATCCGTTTAAAAACCGTGTTAATACGAATGATAACACACCGGCAATTATTCATACATCTATTGTTGACGGCGACAAAATAAAAATCACTGCTGCTCCAAAGGGCTTCGGCAGTGAAAATATGAGCAGACTTAAAATGTTTACACCTTCTGCAACAAGATCGGATATTGTGGATTTTATTGTTGACAGTGTTAGGACAGCAGGCTCAAATCCTTGTCCTCCTGTTGTAATCGGTGTAGGCATCGGCGGTGATTTTGAATACAGTGCAATTCTTGCTAAAAAAGCACTTTGCAGGAATGTGTCTGACAGAAACAGTGATGCATTTTATGCTGATATGGAGCAGGAACTGCTTGATAAAATCAATGCGCTTGATATCGGGCCTCAGGGCTTTGGCGGCAAAACAACAGCGCTTTGTGTGAATATTGAAATCTATCCGACTCATATTGCAGGTCTGCCTGTAGCAGTCAATGTGGGCTGTCACGTAACAAGGCATGCGAGCAAAATTATTTAAAGGAAATTAAAATATATGTACTTACAAATGGTTGCACCATGCCTTTTAGGATTAGAGGGCTTGGTTGCAGATGAATTAAAATTTATGCAGGCAGAGAATGTATCTGCCGAAAACGGAAGAGTATTTTTTGAGGGTGATGAAAATATCCTTGCACGTGCTAATATATGCAGCAGATATTCCGAGCGTATTCTGATTGTGCTTGACAGATTTAAGGCGTTTACCTTTGAAGAGCTTTTTCAGGGTGTAAAAACACTGCCGTGGTCAGAATTTATCGGTTCGCAGGATACCTTCCCCGTAAAAGGCTACAGTATCAATTCAACGCTTCATTCCGTTCCCGACTGTCAGAAAATTATTAAAAAAGCAGTTGTAGAGTCGCTCAAAGCGGATTATAATACCTCGTGGTTTGAGGAGACCGGTCCTGTTCACCAGATTCAGTTCTCAATCATGAAGGATGAGGTTACCATAATGCTTGATACAACAGGCAGGGGACTTCACAAAAGAGGCTACAGACCTGAGTCAAATGATGCGCCGATAAGAGAAACTCTTGCAGCAGCACTTTGCTCACTGTCTAAGCTCAGACATTATCATACACTCTATGATCCTTGCTGCGGCAGCGGTACAATTCTAATTGAGGGTGCAATGATGGCACACAATATCGCCCCGGGAATCAACAGGAATTTTGAGTGTGACCGCTGGGGCTTCCTTCCCGAAAGTGCATGGGTGCAGGAGCGTGAACGCTGTCACGATATCATAAAAACAGATACAGATTTTGTTGCATTCGGCAGTGATATTGATTTTCATGCACTTGAGCTTACAATGAATAATGCAAAAAGAATCAAGGTTGATAAATTCTTGAGACTTGATCAGATTGATATAAAGGATTTTAACCCTGCTACAGAAAAGGGAACACTTATTACCAATCCTCCTTATGGTGAGCGTATGCTTGATATCCGTGAGGCGGAAAAGCTATATCATATAATGGGTGAAAAGTTTGTATCAAAATATGGCTGGTCATATGGTATAATTTCGCCTGATGAGGAGTTTGAAAAGGTCTTTGGAAGAAAGGCTGACAAACGTCGTAAGCTTTATAACGGTATGATTAAATGCCAGTATTATATGTACTTTAAATAATGATTAACTATGGAGAACTTGGTATGACATATAAAGAAAAATATAATCAGTGGCTTGGTTTTGCAGATGATGCTACCAAAGCAGAATTGACTGCCATTACAGATGAAAAGGAAATTGAGGACAGATTTTATAAGGACCTTGCTTTCGGTACGGGCGGTTTGCGCGGTATTATGGGTGCAGGCTCAAACAGAATGAACAAATACACTGTCGGCAAGGCAACTCTTGGTCTTGCAAGGTATCTCAAAAGCAAAAGTGACGGTGAGATTTCTGTTGTACTTGCTTATGATACACGCAACAATTCACAGTATTTTGCAAAGATTGCGGCAGGTGTTTTTGCGTCACAGGGCATTAAGGCATATATTTATGAAATGGTTGTGCCTGTTCCTGTGCTTTCCTTTACAACGCATTATCTTAACTGCACAGCAGGTGTAATGCTTACAGCGTCTCATAATCCTAAGGAATATAACGGTTATAAGGTTTATGATGATAAGGGCTGCCAGTTTTGTACGCAGGATGCAAAAAATGCAATATCCTTCATCAATGCTATAACTGATTATTCAGAAATTCCATTCCTTGATGAAAGTGAATTAATTACATATATCGGCGAGAAAGAGCTTTCAGCCTTCCTTGCCGAGGTTAAAAAGCAGTCACTCTATGAAGAAAAGAGTGATTTAAAAATCGTTTATACTCCTCTTCACGGTACAGGCAATATCCCTGTAAGACGAATGCTGGAGGGACTTGATGTTACTGTTGTTAAGGAGCAGGAGCTGCCTGACGGCAATTTCTCAACCGTTCGTTCCCCTAACCCTGAGGAGAAGGATGCACTTACAATTGCTATTGAAAAGGCAAAGGAAATCGGTGCAGATTTAGTCCTTGGTACTGACCCTGACTGCGACAGAGTTGGTATTGCTGTTAAAGACGGCAGCGATTATAAGCTTTTTACAGGTAATCAGACAGGTGCTTTGCTCGTTAAGTTTGTGCTTACAATGAAAAAGGCACAGCTTAATGAAAAATCAACCCTTGTTAAAACAATTGTTACATCAGAGCTTGGTGCAAACATCGGCAGAAAGTTCGGTCTGCAGGTTGAGGAAACCTTAACAGGCTTTAAGTATATCGGCGATAAGATTAATAAGTATGAGCAGTTAGGTGAGCAGGAATTTGTTATCGGCTATGAAGAATCATATGGTTATCTTGTCGGCACACATGCAAGAGATAAGGATGCCGTTGTATCCTCAATGCTTATCTGTCAGATGGCTGCGTGGTATAAAAATCAGGGCAAAACGCTTGTTGACGGTTTGAATGAAATTTATGCTGAATATGGTTATTATCTTGATTTTCTTGATTCCTTTGTTCTCAAGGGCAAGGATGGCGCCGAGAAAATACAGAGCCTTATGACGCAGTTCAGAGATACAGGCAAGGCACTGTTTGACGGTATTGATGATATAATTGATTTCAGTACAGGTATTCGTGATTTGCCAAAGGAAAATGTGCTTAAATATATATGGAATGATGGGTCTTGGATGGCTGTTCGTCCGTCAGGTACAGAGCCAAAGATTAAAATTTACTATTCAATAGTGGATGCAGACAAGGCTAATGCACAGACAAGACTTGATTCAATCAGAGAAAAAATCAGCAGTATTATTGACGGGTAAAAGCTATGATATTTGACAGTACAATTGTATCGGGTATTCAGGTTAAAAACAGAATCTTTCGCTCAGCTACGCATGATGGTCTGGCAGAAAAGAATGGTGCACCAACTCAAAAGCTTATCAGCAAATATGCTTATATGGCAAAAAATAATGTCGGCTGTATCATCACAGGCTATGCAGGTGTAAGCGAAAACGGTATGTCACCATATCCTGCAATGCTCAAAATGCATAAGGATGAGCTGATTGACAGTTATAAGGCTCTGACTGATGCGGTTCATGAACATGATGCACCGATTATTGCACAGCTTGCCCATTGCGGCCGGCAGACTTCTTCAAAAGCAATCGGTATGCAAAAGGGTGCGCCCTCAGCAATGCGGCATCTTTTTTACCCTGATAAAGCCAAGGAACTCAGCGACAGCGAAATTTATCAGATCATTAATGACTTTGTGTCAGCTGCCGTAAGAGCAGAAAAGGCGGGTTTTGACGGTGTTCAGCTTCACGGCGGTCACGGCTATTTATTGCATGATTTTATGTCGCAGTACGGCAAC
>JAIDVA010000301.1 GCA_029059925.1 Eubacterium sp.
TATTAAAGATGTTACTCCTATTCCACACAATGGCTGTCGTCCACCAAAAAGACGTAGAGTATAGTATAAACTTGGAGGTTACTTGATATGGCAAGATATACAGGACCTGCTTGTAAGCTTTGTCGTCGTGAGGGCAAAAAGCTTTTCCTCAAGGGTGACAGATGTTATACAGGCAAATGTGCAATTGAACGCCGTTCATATGCACCTGGCCAGCATGGTCAGAACAGAAAAAAGACTTCAGAGTATGGTATGCAGCTTCGTGCTAAGCAGTCTGCACGTCGTTACTATGGTATTGCTGAGGGTCAGTTCCACAAATATTTCCTTATGGCTGAACGTAAGGCTGGTGTAACAGGTTCAAACCTTCTCCAGATTTGTGAGAGCCGTTTAGATAATTTAGTTTACACAGCTGGTTTCGCAAGCTCAAGAGCACAGGCTCGTCAGCTCGTTAACCATGCTCATTTCACTGTAAACGGTACAAAGGTTGATATTCCTTCATATCTCCTTAAGGCAGGCGATGTAGTTGCTGTTAAGGAAACAAGCAAGACTACAGATGAGTTCAAGTCTCTTGTTGAGTCTAACGCATCTCGTCCTGTTCCGCAGTGGGTTGACGTAAACAAGGATGCTATGGAAGCAAAGGTTGTTAAGCTCCCTGAGAGAGATGAAATAGCAACACCTGTTGAAGAGCATTTAATCGTTGAGTTCTACTCTAAGTAATAGCCTTTTGCTGCTGTTATTTAGCGAAAACAAAATACAACATTTTTTAGGAGGCTTTTAAATGATCGAAATTGATAAGCCTAAAATCGAGATTGTAGACGTGTCTACTATCGGAAGCCGCAGCACAGGTCGTTTTATTGTTGAACCTCTTGAGAGAGGCTTCGGCACAACACTCGGTAATGGCATGAGAAGAGTTCTTCTTTCTTCTCTTCCAGGCTATGCTATCACTTCCGTAAAGATTGATGGTGTTTTACACGAATTTTCAACTATCCCTCATGTAAAAGAAGACGTTACTGAGATTGTTCTTAACCTCAAGAATGTTATTCTTAAAATACATGATGAAAGCCCAAAGACTCTTTATATTGAAGTTTCAGGTGAGGGAGAAATCACTGCAGGTGATATTAAGCACGATGCAGATGTTGAGATTCTTAATCCCGACCTTCACATCGCTTATCTTGATGAAGGTGCAAATGTAGTTATGGAGCTTACTGCTGACCATGGCAGAGGTTATGTTCCTTGCGACCGTAATAAGCAGTTAATGGATTTGCCGATCGGTACAATTGCTATCGACTCTATCTATACACCTGTATTAAAGGTTAACTACACTGTTGAAAACACCCGTGTAGGTCAGCAGACTGACCTTGACAAGCTCATTCTCGACATTGAGACAGACGGTACTATTCCGGCTGACGAGGCAGCATCACTCGCTGCTAAGATTCTCAATGACCATCTTATGCTCTTTGTTGATCTTTCTGAGGAAATCGGAAATCAGGACATTATGGTTGAGAAGGATGATGACAGCAAGGAAAAGGTTCTTGAAATGACTATTGAAGAGCTTGATCTTTCTGTTCGTTCATTCAACTGTCTTAAGAGAGCAGGCATTAACACAGTAGAAGATTTAATCGGTAAATCAGAAGAAGATATGATGAAAGTCAGAAACCTTGGCCGCAAGTCACTCGACGAAGTTGTTGCAAAGCTTGCTTCACTTGGTTTTGGACTTAGTCAAGAAGAGGACTAAAGGAGGGAATTTCAATGCCAGGTAGCAGAAAGCTGGGCCGCCCAACTGATCACAGAAAGGCTATGCTCAGAGGTATGGTTACTTATCTTTTAGAAAACGGCAAGATTGAAACTACCGTTACAAGAGCAAAGGAAGTTCGTGCTATGGCTGAGAAGATGATTACTCTTGGCAAAAACGACACACTCCATTCAAGAAGACAGGTTCTTGCTTATGTAACTAAGGAAGACGTTGCTAAAAAGCTTTTTGATGAGGTTGCTCCAAAGTACGCAGAAAGAAACGGTGGTTACACTCGCATTATCAAAACAGGCCCTCGTCGTGGTGACGCAGCTGAAATGTGCATCATCGAGCTTGTTTAAGATAATATAGCTATAATCATAAATTAAGGACAGTCATTTATTTGACTGTCCTTTTTTTATTAATATGTTTATTTTTCGACTGAAAATGATTATTATATCAAAACTGTTTGCAATTTGTATTGCAATAAAGTATACTGAAATTAAGAAAGGCGGTCCTTCTATGAAAAAGCGAATCGGTATTGTCCTCGCATTATCATTGCTAATGTCAGCATTATACCCTTGTCAGACCTTGATATCCGATGAAATGAACAGAAAAAGTGTAAATCTTTTTTGTAATGCAGTTGCGCAGCTTAATGAAAAATACGAGTTTACAGAAGATGATTGCGAATATCATTATAATCAGAATAACCCGAATGCCACTGAAAACCGCTTAATTGTCAAAACAAGAGATAATATTACTGACGATACGGCATTGGAGCGTGTTTCAGGTCTTGAATACACGATATTGCAGTACGAGGATAAGCAGACCATGGAGCGCTCTTATGACGAACTGCGCGATAAGGGATATACTGTTGAAAAGGACAAAATCCTGTCTGTTAAAGAGAATACCGTAAAAAATCTAAGAACGATGGCGAATGAAACTGCAACGCAAGCAGAGGAAGTTGCAGACAGATGGGCATACGAATCCGTTATGTCCGATTATGCAAAAGCAGAAATTGAAAAATCATCCGCATATAACAATGAAATTGTTATAGGTGTGCTTGATTCGGGTGTGGATTACAATCTCGAACTATTCAGCGGACGCATTACAGATACCTCATTTAATATGAGTGCATCAGGTAGCGATAACGATTGTATGGATGAAGATGGACACGGCACGGCAGTTGCAGGTGTTATTGCGATGGCAACACCCGATAATGTTAAAATCAAACCGTATAAGCTTACTGCAGGTGGAGTTTTATCTCTTTCGGAATTCATAGCTGCAATGGAGGCTATCCTTGCCAGCAAGGACTTGCCCGATATTATGAATATCAGTTTAGGTGACTATCTGTTTTCTAAATCTTGTGCATTTGAAACCGAGCTTGTATCAAGATTGGTTGATAAGGGTGTAACCGTATGTATTGCAGCAGGTAATGACAATCTGCCTGTTGAATATATCACACCTGCTAATTGTGAAACGGCAATTACTGTCGGTGCCTATGATTATACAAATTATATCTGCTCTTTCTCAAATTACGGTAAGGAAATAGATGTCGCTGCTCCAGGGCATAATGTATATTCTATAGAATTTTGGACCGGTGATTATAACGTAGATTTCGGCGGAACCTCTGCCGCCTGTCCTTTTGCAAGTGCTGCTTGCGCATACATACTTATGCAAAATCCAAATCTGTCACCTGCTGAGGTGCAGGAGAAACTCAAAGCATCTGCAATAGATATGGGTGAAGATGAAAGGGATTACTATGGCTCCGGTATGGTTAATTTTCTGAATCTGTTAAATGATCAGGAATACGCAGTACCTGAGCCTGATATAAAGGGCGGATTTTTCACGGATACACAAACAGTATCCTTTGATAGTATCCCTGATGATTCTCAGCTTGTTTATACGCTTGATAAATCATTGCCAAGTGCTGATAACGGCACAGTTTATACACAGCCGATTACCATTGACAATGAAATGCAGTTAAACTATGCCTTAATCAGAAACGGCAAATATGTGAGTGCAATTTCATCACAATATTATACGATTCAATATTTAGCAGATGAAAACGATTTTGAAATTACCGAGGATGGCATCATTACAAAATATACAGGTAACAAGAATAATATTGTTGTTCCCGATGTAATAAAAGGCATTGTGCCTGTGCACGTAAAATCCGTATATCAAGGTAAGAATGGTTTGACAAGTGTTGTTTTACCGGATAGTGTAACGACTCTGTCTGACTATGCCTTCGCCTTTTGCTCTGACCTTAAATATGTTACCGCACGTGGATTAAAAGAAATTGATGCTGACTTTTACGCGTGCGTTAGCCTTAGATTTTTAGATGCACCGCATTTAGAAAGGCTGGGTAAAAATGCGTTTAAGTCCTGCATAATGATGCATAAAGTTAATTTTGAGAATTCGCTTAAAAGACTTGCGGATAGTGCATTTATGAATAGCGGATTATTAGAAATAAATTTATCTAATCTTGAAGTTGAAAATCAGAACGGATATCGCGGTGTTTTTTATGGCAGCACTCTTATTAAGTGCAGTATTCCGGGTGTTAAAATAGTTGGTAATGAATATTTTGCACTTTGTTATTTTTTACAGGAGTTAAATATTCCCGATGCTGAATATATAGGTCAGTATATTGTCAGAAAATGTAATTTTTTAACAAAAGTGGATTTATCAAATCTGGAAGAGATAAGCTATAATGCCTTTTCCGCGTGCTATATAGATATACTCTATGCACCTAAGCTGAACAAAATATCAGGCTCCACGTCCTCTGCTAAACAGGGAATTGCTTTTCAATCCTACATACGCATTGTTGATTTGCCGTCACTTACCTCTGCCGGCAGACTGCTTTGCTCAATGTTTGTTAAGGAGGTTTATCTTGAGAATCTTAAAACAATGGATCAAAATACATTTGCCAATCTCCCGATATTGAAGGTTGTATATTTGCCAAAGGTTCAAACTTATTATGGAACAGCGGTAAATAAAAATGAACCGGAAGCGAGTCCCGGACAGACAGATACATTTTGGATACCTCGGGCACAGTGGAATAATCCTGCACTTACAGTCGGTATAATATCATCAAGGTCGCTTGTATTCGCACCGAATACAACAAAAATTGATGCAACCTGTTATCTTGATAGTGTTGTTGTTCTTTCCGAAAAGGCAACAGATGTTCAGATTGGATATGATGGGGGAAAAAACGGAAAATTTCCGACAATCATTGCTCCTAAAGGCTCTGCAGCTCAAGAATTTGCTGAACTTCAAAATAACAATGGTTATCTGTTCAAATATAAAGATTCCGATAATGTTGTAAACTTTATTGAAAACGATATGTTTGTATGCTGCAATGAACAGGGTGAGAGAATATTCAGAGTTCCTGCAAGATGGATTGCCGATTTGTGGAATACAGATGATATAAACAATACAAGAGGGCAGTCGGCATATATGTTCTCACTTGATGTTAATAATGATAATTATATCAATGCAAAGGATTATGCACAGTTATCTGAGTATAAAAACAAGAGTGTTCGCCTTTGTGATTATTCGTAACACGAGTTTTGTATTAAAGGAAATATTTATAAATTTAAACTGATATCAGGACAGTCATTCGGCTGTCCTTTTTTATTTAATATTAAGATACAGACATTTTGCTGTCAGTGCAGTAATAAAAATATTAAAATTTATAAAAAATATGTCAACTTTTATCGCTTTACAGGGACATATATAGGTGTTATAT
>JAIDVA010000302.1 GCA_029059925.1 Eubacterium sp.
ATTTCCTCAAGAATATGCCCAACAGAATCGCCGACAGCATGAGTAGGTGCAAGTGAAAGGTCAACAATAACAAAGGCACACCGAGTCTTTTTGATGCTTCAACACCGACAAGCTGACCCATTCTTGTGATTTTAAATGCAGTCTTTTTAATAAGTTCAGCAACCTCGCTGATTGAATATTCAGGATGCTTTGATACTGCACTTCTTACCACACCCGGACCTGATACGCCAACATTAATAACGCAGTCAGGCTCTGATACACCGTGAAAAGCACCTGCCATAAACGGATTATCCTCAGGGGCATTGCAGAATACAACGAGCTTACCTGCAGCGATACAATCATTATCTTTTGTAAGCTCAGCGGCTTCCTTAACCTTTTGACCCATGATTTTTACAGCATCAAGGTTAATTCCTGCCTTCGTTGAGCCGATATTAACGGATGAGCAGATGTGCTCTGTCTGTGCAAGTGCCTGAGGTATTGAATTTATAAGTTCAAGATCACCGGCAGCAAAACCTTTTTGTACAAGCGCACTATAGCCGCCGATAAAGTTTACACCGATTGTGCGTGCTGCTTTTTCAAGTGTGAGTGCATACTTGACAGGGTCGCCGCCGCTCACACCTGCAAGAATAGCGATTGGTGTAACGCTTACACGCTTATTGATAATCGGAATACCGAATTCCTTTTCAATCTGTTCACCTGTCTCAACAAGCTTTTCTGCCTTAGTGCAGATTTTGTCATATACCTTCTGACAGGATTTATCAATGTCTGAATCTGCGCAGTCAAGCAGTGAAATGCCCATTGTTGTTGTACGGATATCAAGACATTCATCCTGAATCATTCTTATGGTTTCAAGAATATCATTTGTATTAATCAAGGATTTTTCCTCCTAAATTCTGTGCATTGAGTTGAAAATATCTTCATGCATTGCGTGGATTGAAAGATTGTTTTCTTCGCCGTATTTTGAAAGCTCATCAGAAAATTTAGTGAATTCCACACTGCTTGCTGAAATGTCTGCCATCATAATCATACAGAACATATCCTCCATAACGGTCTGTGATACTTCTGTAATATTTATGTTGCTGTTTGCACATATATCAGATACCTTAGCAAGAATGCCAACGGTGTCTTTGCCGACAACTGTAATAACTGCTCTCATAGTACTACCTCCATATAAACATATAATTAACTGTCAAAATTATAACAGAGAGATAAACTTTTTTCAATAAAGTGAATAAATATATTTAAATTTTT
>JAIDVA010000303.1 GCA_029059925.1 Eubacterium sp.
TATAATCATAGTCAAAACGCTCTGCTGAATAATTAAAGGTTGGAATAAACATTAAAACAACCATTATAATTGTCATTACTATTGAGATTTTCTTATACTTATTCATAATACTTTTCCTTTCTCAAGTCCCTAATTAAAGCATACTAAAAATAATAATCATATTAATTACAAACATAACTGATCCTGCAACAATTGCTCCAATATTTATATTTTTGCATGATATTACTTCACTGTCAGTTGGGTATCTTCTTAACAATTGATTTGCTTTACTGAATCCTATTGCTCCACAAATCCAGCCAATTAACGGAATAAGAATTCCACCAATTATACCTACTATACCTAATACCTTAGCGTTTGACAAACTGCTTTTAGAATATGCATAATCGAATTGGTTTAGCTGCGTGGGGGGTACAGTCGAATAATTAGGATTATTGTCCGGTAAAATAAAATTTTCAGTTTTGCAACCACAGTTTGGGCAAATAAGTGCTTCATCATTTATTTCATTTCCACATTTTGAACAGAACATTATTCTTATCCTCACTTTGAAATTTTCTTTAATGTTAGTGCATCGTCACAAAGTTCTCTCACCGCTGCGACAAATGAACTTAATTCCTTTGATTTTTGATACTTTTCAATTCTTTTTACAAGAGATTTATCATTCTCTAAAAATTTAATAGTTTTAATAATCTTATTCATATTCTCTCCTTTCACTTTTATCCCAATTCGGGATATTTTAATAATACCATTTTGGTATATTAAAGTCAAGGGTGATTTTATGAGATTAAAGGAATTAAGAAAGAAAAAAGGCATTTCTCAACTAAAACTTGCTATGGACTTATCAATGAACCAAAATACAATCAGCAGATACGAAACGGGAGAAAGGCAGGCAGATTACAAAACTCTGATAAAAATCGCTGATTATTTTGATGTTTCTATTGATTATTTATTAGAGCGAACTGACATTCCAAATAGATATTAAAAAAGAGAGTATCGTGTGATACTCTCTTTTTTTGGAGCTGATGATCGGATTCGAACCGACGACCTACTGATTACGAATCAGTTGCGCTACCAGCTGCGCCACATCAGCAAAAATTCTGTTTTACGTTTAAATATATGTATGACAATTAATTATTGTCATTATGATAATAGCCTGTTGTATCATAGGCATCAGGCTCTTCAGGAATGATAAATGAGCAGACGATATACAAAAGCACACCTGGAATTGCCGCAGAAAATATGGATACAAGTGCCCACACAAGTCTTACGATTGTAGGGTCAACATTAAAATAAACAGCTATTCCGCCGCACACACCCTCAAGCATTCTTTCGGTTTTACTTCTGTAAAGCTTTTTCATAGCAATCCTCTTTCAGCCTATAATATGCAATTATTTCTCCACTGTTATATATTATACAGAAAAATCAAATAAGTTCAAGTAGTTTTTGAAAAACAAATTCAACACTTGATTTTCTGACCTGATTTCTGCCGATTTCGCCAAACTGCTGAGTAAAGGTTTTAACCTCTCCGTTTATACAAAAACCAAAGCATACCATACCAACGGGCTTTTTTTCAGTTCCGCCGCCGGGACCTGCTACACCTGTAACACCCACTCCGACCTCACTTTTCGCTGTATTTGTCACACCCAGTGCCATTTCATAAGCAACCTCTTCGCTGACAACTCCATTAGACAAAATCGTATCAGCCTTAACACCTAAAAGCTGCATTTTAGCCTCGTTAGCATATGTGACAAAGGACATATCAAGCACCTTTGACGCATTAGTCACATTAACAAGATTGCCGCAGCACAAGCCGCCGGTGCAGGATTCTGCAAAGGAAATATGGTATCCCTTTTCTATTAATTTTTCTACAACCTGTTCTTCAAGTGCCATTTTATCACCTTAGTTTTATTAGTTAAATTATTGTTTCTCGTATTAAATGGTGTTGCATTTTACATCGTAGGGGCGCACATTGTGCGCCCGCCAACATTATCGTTGTACCTACGGGCGAACGATGTTCGCCCCTACGTTGGTGCAGATTACGTGATTTCGTAGGGTGCGATGTGAACCCTTTTGTCACTACGTGACATTTCCCCTGACAGGGGAATAACATCGTACCGTCACATACCAACGGA
>JAIDVA010000304.1 GCA_029059925.1 Eubacterium sp.
CAAATATCTTCAGAACGGACATGCTGTGGATGAACGCTGTTATGATGATTTGCAGGATATGATGGATGCTTGCAGGGCGGCAGGACTTACACCTGTGATTTGTTCCTCTTACCGTACAATGCAGAAACAGGAGGAGCTTTTTGATAATCAGGTTAATAAATGGCTTGCGCAGGGATATTCGGATGAAAAAGCAAAGCAAGCGGCGGGTGAGCTTGTTGCAGTCCCCGGAACAAGTGAGCATCAGTTAGGCTTGGCTCTTGATATTGTTGATATATCAAATCAGATTCTTGACGAACGGCAGGAGAATACAGATGTGCAGAAATGGCTTATGAATAATAGTTGGAAATATGGTTTTATTCTTCGCTATCCTACCCAAAAAAGTGATGTTACAGGAATAAGCTATGAACCATGGCATTATCGTTATGTGGGTAAACAGGCTGCAAAAGAAATATATGATGCAGGTATATGCCTTGAGGAGTATTTAGAAGATTAAATGATTTATACGACTTTTTTAATTAAATATTTTTGTATAAATCACCTGTTATTGTAAAAAATGATAGCAGGTGATTTTTATGATTATGATGTTTATAAAAGCGTTTGTTGTAGGCGGACTTATTTGTGTTATCGGTCAGCTTCTCATGGATTTAACAAAGCTTACACCTGCCAGAATTTTGGTTTTATTCGTTTGCATTGGTGTTTTACTCGGTGGTCTTGATATTTATCAGCCGCTTGTTGATTTTGCAGGTGCAGGTGCAACGGTTCCGCTCACAGGCTTTGGAAATGCACTCGCTAAGGGTGTAAAAGAGGCTATACAAAAGGATGGCTTTCTTGGTGTGATAACCGGTGGCTTCAGCGCATGTGCGGCAGGTGTAACGGTTGCAATGCTCAGCGGTCTTGTTGTTGCTATGATATGTCGACCTAAAGAAAAGTAGATTTTGGTAAAATATTGTAGGATGAATTATCTTGATAAGTTATTACTCTTGTGCTATAATATTACTGTAAAATAATGGAAAAGCAGAGCTTTTTAATATATAGTAACGGAGGTAATTACTATGGCAATGACATATGAATCTGTTGTTCAGGCAACAAGGAAAAGATTTTTAAACACTGATGTATCATCAGTTAACGGAACACTTGCATTTCAGATTAACCTTGTAGGCAAGGTTGAGGGTATTTTTTATATCGAAATCAAGGATGGCCGTGTTAACGTTGAGCCTTATGAGTATTATGACAGAAATGCTATTCTTACAATGAATGCAACTAATTTTACAAAGCTTATCAATGGCAAGCTTGATCCCGTTATTGCATTTACAACCGGTAAGCTTAAGGTTGACGGCGATATCAACGCTGCACTTGAGCTTGTTAAGTTTATTAAATAATTGTCTAAAGGATAGTGTTTTCACTATCCTTTAATATTGCTTATTTTATTTTGAGGTGATTATATGTTTAAAGAAGTTGAATTCACACAGGTTAAGGATAATGTTGTTGACCTTTTAAAAAATCGCTGGGGACTTGTTACCGCGGGTGATGAAAACGGCTGTAACACTATGACTGTATCATGGGGAGCTGTCGGTGAGCTTTGGGGTCAGGATATGGCAACTGTTTACATACGTCCGCAGAGATATACTGAGAAATTTATGAACGAGCAGGATTATTTTACACTCAGCTTTTATAAGGATGATGATAAAAAGCGTATTCATGGTATTTGCGGCTCAAAAAGCGGCAGAGATATTGATAAGATAAAGGAATGTGAGCTCACGCCTTGTTTTGATGAGTCTGCCCCTTATTTTGAAGAGGCTGAGCTTGTGCTTGTGTGCAGAAAAGCAGCTAAAAGCAGATTTGATCCCGCTGATTTTATAGATAAGACCATAACTGAAAAATGGTACCCGGAAAAGGATTTTCATTTTATTTATTACGGTGCTATTGAAAAGGTCTTGATTTCTGAATAATTATATAGTATAATAACAAAAGCAAAAAGGTAGGGGTTTTGTCCTTATTTCATAATGTAGCGTATGGGCCCTGTGCAACGGAGTGCTACGAACCTTGTCAGGCGGGGAACCGAGCAGCAATAAGTGGATTATTCTGTGTGCCGCAGACAAGTCTGTGCGTTACATTATGAAATAAGCAGCTTCTGCCTTTTAATTGATTTGAGGGGGAATATAAATGTATCAGGTTTTATACAGAAAATACAGACCTAAAAGCTTTTCTGACGTATATGGTCAGGATCATGTTATATCTACCCTTAAAAATGAGATTAAAGAAGACAGGATTTCACATGCTTATCTCTTTACAGGCTCACGCGGAACAGGTAAAACAACCTGTGCCAAAATTCTTGCAAAGGCTGTTAATTGTGAGAATTCAGCAGATGGAGAGCCGTGTAATGCGTGTGAGGTTTGCCGCGGACTTGACGGCGGTACAATTTATGATGTAGTTGAGATTGATGCAGCGTCGAACAATGGTGTTGATAATATCCGGGATTTGCGTGAAGAGGCGAATTACACTCCTACACGCGGAAGATACAGAGTATATATTATTGACGAGGTGCACATGCTTTCAACAGGTGCTTTTAATGCACTGCTCAAAACACTTGAAGAACCGCCAGCACACGTTATATTCATCCTTGCAACCACTGAAGTGCACAAGCTCCCTGCAACAATACTGTCACGCTGTCAGCGCTTTGACTTCAAACGTATCCAGCCTGAAACAATGGCAGTCAGACTTAAAGAGGTTGCTTCGCTTGAGGGGATGACACTTGCAGACGATGCGGCGACACTTATAGCACGAATTGCTGATGGTGCACTGCGTGACGGACTTTCTATCCTTGACCAGTGCAGCAGCAGGAATAAAAATATCGATTCTCAGCTTGTGTCGCAGGTTGCAGGACTTGCGGGCAGAGAAGTGCTTCATAAGTTAACAAATTGTGTAAATAACAAAAACAGTTCAGCTGCAATGGAAATTATTGCCGAGCTTTATCAAAACAGCTATGATATGGAGCGTCTCTGTGTCGAGATGATTAACCATTTCAGGAATTTCCTTATTGTTAAAACTGTTAAAAAAAGCAGAGAGCTGATTGTCTGCACCGATGATGAATATAATTCAATACTTGAGGGTGCAAAACAGTTTACGCTTGAAAATATTATATTAGGTCTTGATTTGTTCCAGAATACTTTGACTAAAATTAAGGCAGGTGCAAATTCAAGAATTGAAATGGAAATGTCCTTTATCAAGCTCTGCGAGCCTAAGCTTGATTCATCAAATGAGGCAGTGCTTGAAAGACTGTCACAGGTTGAAAGAGCAGTAAGAAATGGTGCTGCTGTTCAGATTGCTTCACCTGTTTCAGCAACAGCTTCATCCGCAGCACAGATGAAAAACGAGCAGGAGATCAGGAATACACAGGATAATGTGTCATCGCCTGCTTTCAATACGGCATCTGATGACACACCATTTAAAAGAACCGAACCTGAAAAAGAAGAAAAACGTCAAGATAGTCCTGCTCCGAAAGCAGCAGATCCAATTCCTCAGCCTGAGCCTCCGTTTGTGCCTGATGAGCCTGCACAGCAGACAGCACCGATTGCACAGCCTGTTCAGCAGGGTGTCAGCGAGTTTGAGCATTGGGCAGAATTTCTTGATATTATCCATAAAACGGATATCGCACTTTTCGGTGTGCTCAGTGGTGCGGGTGCTCATCTTGACAGTGGACGTTTTGTTATCGACAGCACCAATCCCACAATAAAGCAGTTTATTCAGATTCCTACGCATTTAAAGGCAATCAAGCAGGCTGTGCTTGAGGTTACCGGACAGCCGTATAAAATCGCTGTCAGCAAGCCAAAATCACAGCAACAGCAAAAGCGTGATTTGCTTGAGGATCTGATTAATCGTGCACAGAATAATGTTGAAATTAATTTTGAATAAATATATAAATTAGGAGAATAAAAATATGAAAGCAAGACTTCCAAAGGGAATGGGCGGCGGCCCTCAGAATATGCAGAGTATGCTCCGTCAGGCTCAGAAAATGCAGGAGGATATCGAGGCTAAAAAAGCAGAGCTTGAGGAAAAGGAATATGTTGTATCCTCAGGCGGCGGAATGGTAGAAATCACTGTTAAGGGTAACCACGAGGTTAAGGCAATCGGTCTTAATCCTGAGGTTGTAGATCCCGAGGATGTTGAAATGCTCGAAGATATGCTTGTTGCAGCGTTTAACGAGGCAATGCGTCAGATAGAAGAGGAATCAGAGAGAGAATTGGAAAAGGTAACCGGCGGTCTCAACATTCCCGGCCTTTAAAATGCAATCTTTTTGCCCGAAGTTCCATTTTTTCACCTTGAAATACCTTTGTATGTCTGCGGTGAAAGAAATGAAATTTCAAACAAAAATCTTAACATTTTAAATTGAAAATCCTATTTGCCTAAGAACAAAATTCGCTATTTTAAAATAATGATTCTAAAAACTTTAATTGAGGGAAATTATGGCATTCAATCTTGCACCACTTCAAAATTTAATAGATCAGTTTGAGCGTATGCAGGGTATCGGCCATAAAACTGCTCAGCGAATGGCATTTTATGTCCTCGGTCTGTCCGAGACTGAGGCAAGGGAATTTGCACAGGCAATTACCGATGCGCATACAAAAATCAAGCAGTGCAGTATTTGCTGTGATTTGGCAGATGATGAGCTTTGCCCGATTTGCAAAAGCAATACAAGGGATAAAAGTGTTATCTGTGTTGTTGAAGACCCTCGTGATGTTGCGGCAATTGAGCGTACACATGAGTATAATGGTACATATCACGTTCTGCATGGTGCTATATCACCTATGGACAATATAGGTCCTGATCAGATAAGAATAAAAGAGCTTGTTGCGAGACTTGGCGACGATACGGTCGAGGAGGTTATTATGGCAACCAATCCAACTGTTGAGGGTGAGGCAACAGCTATGTATATCAGCAGGCTTTTGAAGCCTATGGGTATCACTGTCAGCAGACTTGCATACGGTGTTCCTGTCGGTGCCGATTTGGAGTATGCCGACGAGGTTACACTTTCACGTGCACTTGAGGGCAGAAGTCTGATATAATTTGTGTTGGTTAAACCGCAAAATCATTTTCAGCAAAGGAGTGATAGACTTGAATAAGAATGAAAAACAGATAATTGCCAATAATAAAAAAGCCTATCACGACTATTTTGTTCTTGAAACCTATGAGGCGGGGATAGAGCTTTTTGGCACTGAAATAAAGTCAATCCGAAACGGAAGGGTTAATCTGAAGGATAGCTTTTGTTCGGTTGATGACGGTGAGATGTTTGCAATCGGTATGCACATTTCACCCTATGAAATGGGTAACCGTTTTAATCGTGACCCTATGCGAAAAAAAAGACTGCTCCTTCATAAAAAAGAAATTATGAAGCTTTTCGGTCAATCACAGCAGCAGGGACTTTCCATTATTCCGCTCAGCCTGTACCTTTCAAACGGCAGAGCAAAACTCGAAATCGGACTTTGTAAAGGTAAAAAACTTTACGATAAGCGTGCCGTTCAGGCGAAAAAAGATTCTGACAGACAGATTGAAAGAACATTGAAAGAAAGATATTAATATTCTGGACTATGCTGTCTCTTAAATAAAGGAGATTGCCGGGCAGATTTAAGACATTATATATGGGGATGAAAGGATTTCGACAGGGTTGTTGAGCCTTGGTCAGCGAGTAGCGGAGTTGCACCGCTTTAAAAGTAACAGCTTAAAATTAACTGACAATAATAAATCAGTAGCTCTTGCTGCTTAATTAGCGGCTTGCGTTCTCTTACAGAGTGCCACGGCTGTATGCAGAGCGTCGACTTAGTGGCGAACATGAATGAAAGAGCACCGCGGCTTTCATCAGGTATCAGCGGTTACCGTAGGCTAAAGGCTGTTTGCCGCCGTTAGCCGAGGGGATTACCTAAAAGACAAACTACACTCGTAGAGCCCTTGGTAAGATGATTTTGGACGTGGTTTCGATTACCACCATCTCCACCAATACTAAAAGCACCTTTTGGTGCTTTTAGTGAATATTGAATCGGGGCATTAGCGCAGCTGGGAGCGCACCACACTGGCAGTGTGGGGGTCAGGGGTTCGAGCCCCCTATGCTCCACCACATCAGAGCAAGCGATACAAAGCTTGCTCTGATTTTTTGTGAGTTGCAAGTGTTCAATACCCTTTTATTATGTTGTATAGGTTTTAAACATATGATATAATCAAATTAATAATTGTGCTTTAAACGGACGATAAAAATATGTAAAACAGTATGAAAACAGATGGGTTTTCAGGGAGGTAGTCAGAATGGGTTTATTTGATAAATTCAGGAAAAAGGATAGTGCTTCGGGCGCTATGCAATATGATGCCGAATTGGAATGTTATGTCGTAGAAATTAAAAACATAGTGTTTGTTAATGAAGAAGAGCAGACCGCCGATTATATAAATATGTTAAGCACAATTACCGATAATTACTATAATAATCTGAATCAGATTATTGAATTTATGCTGCCTGAGTTAAAGGCTGTGTATGGAGTGGATGATACAGCAACGATTAAAGAAAAGCTGGGCAAGCCGATTATCGATTATGATAATGGTATTGTAAAATATTTGGAACAGTCCTTTGATGATATACATATTTTCAGCTTTGAATTTTTTGATGATGGATTTAAGGAAAAAGATTATTTCTCAATAGACGGATAATGTCTGATTGTTATAAATGAATTGTATAATGATTTAATGGTGATATTATGAGGAAAAATATAAATCATTCCAATATGTCAGATGTTTTAAGAGATATGACATACGGATTAATGGATAATTTTCGCAGAACTATTTTGACTTGTGATTTGAACAGAAAATTATATAATCAGCCGTTATGGAAGCATATTTATCACGCAATGTATTGGTTCGATTATTGGTGCTGCACACCTCAAAATTTTGTTGGTGCAAATTTTCATTGTGATAATTTACATTCCTTGGATATAGAATCCGATGTTACAGTTACACAGGAGGATTTGCTGAAATACTATGACAGTATCAAGTCAAAAACATATGACTATCTCGAAAACTTAACCGAAGAGATGCTCAATGAGGTTGCTGAGAATTGTGATAATAAATCTAGATTTGAATGTATTTTAGGTCAGTTCAGGCATACTTCTTTTCATCTGGGCAATGTGAATGCTATGACAATCGAGGATACAGACAATTGGCCATATGTGTCTGCAAGAGAAAAGGATTTCACACATGAATTGTTTGAATGATAATGGAAGAATTCATATGATATGTATTAGACAAGCACAATCACGTGATATAAAACAAATTGCCAAAATTAAAGTTGACGGTTGGAAAAGTGCATACAAAGGAATAATTGACGATGAATTTTTGAATTCAATGTCAATATCAAAACAAATAAATATTATCAATAACTATTCTTTAAACACTATGTTTGTTGCTGAAAATAATAATGAAATATTAGGATTTTGCAGAATATATGACTATAATGAATCTGTATATGACGATAAAGAAATTGACTGTGAAATAAGAGAAATTTATGTTAATCCAAGTCTTAAAAGAATGGGAATTGGAAGTAAATTGTTTGATTTTATTAAAGAGTATTTTAGCCAAAAAGGCAAAAGAAAATTATACCTAGGCTGTTTAAAAGATAATTACAGTGCAAGAAAATTTTATGAGAAAATGGGAGGATTTTCGACAATCGGTAAAGAAATTGATATTGGTGGAAAATCTTATCCAATAGTTGATTTCATGTACAATTTAAATAGCATATATGCGTATCATGTTGTTACTGAAAAACCAATGCACATAGGTCAACATATAGTTTTTGACAAAAATCATCATAACGGCGTTTGGAAAAGAGTGAATGAAAAACTTGATATTGTCAGTGACATTTATAATAATCCTGAAAAATATATGAATGTTGAGTTGGGACATCACACCTCCGTGGCACTCAGAGAACTGGCATTAGAAAAGGTTAGACTTAGAAAATACCAGAATTATCCGTCAAGAATGGCTTGCTTGTATGTTTCAAAAACTCTTGAAGAAGCAGAAAAATGGTTTGATTATTTTGTTAGTTTAGACAGACCGACTTTTCAGATTGTTAAGTTAAACGTCAAAGGCAATATGTTTTACGGTGATGCCGAAAAATGCTTTGACGGCAAATTAACAGAAAAAGAAAACCTTATCCTTGCCGAAAAGTATTGGGAGAATAAAGATTTTGATGAAGCATCAATTGCAGAAATGCTTGTTGATGGTGATATTGAGGTTGTAGAAATAGTAAAGGAAAACAAATGATTAACATTTTACTTGAAGGATATGACATAAATGGGATGTTGTGGGTTTGTATGAACAGGAAATAAAGAACAATCCTTACAAATTGTATGGATTAAAATAGGATATAAAAAACGGTTTGATTCATTCAATAAATCAAACCGTTTTTTCGTTTTAATACTCAAAATTTGCCGTGCATATGATATTTGTTTTGTTGCTGACTGCCGTTGCGGTTACTTTGTTTTTGCCTTTTTGCAGACGGTTATTTTTGAAAATAAATACACCTTTTTGCTTGCATTCATTTGCGTGTATTGTTTTTATTTCGTTATCATTCAGATTCAGTGTGACAGACTGACAGTTTGAATACACCTTGATTGTTGTTTTTCTTTTCTTTCTTTTTTGGTTGCGTGTTTCTGCAATCTGCACCATAGGATGCATCGACCAATTGCTCTGGTACAGGTAATAGCTGTCCTTTTTAATTTTGCGGTCAAAGCTTACCAAACCCTTGTCATTTCTGCCGGGACGGCTGCCTTCATTTCTTCCGTCAGAGCCGAAATCAAACATATTCCACACAAAGGTTGCCCATAAATATGGACGCTTATTTATATCCTTTAAAAATGCCTCATGGCATAATGTCTGATATTCCTCAGGATGCCACTGACCGTTGAATTTCGGTTTTCTCGGCTTTTCCTCATGCTGGAATTCGTTGCCGCCTGCACCATATTCCGATATGCCGAGAGGGCGGTCACAGCGGTTGCGGTCCATAAATCTGCCGAGACTTTTTCTGCTCATACCGTACCAGCCGGGATAAACATTCCAGTTTATCAAATCGCTCTTCCAATTATAGGCTGTTTTTTGATTCGTTGCCTGCGTGAGCAGGCGGTAAGGATCTGCTTCCTTGCCTGTTTTATAAAGCTCCTCCATAAACGGTCTCATAACGCTGTCAAATTTTGCCTTGACCTCATTCTGAAGTCCCCAGCATACAATTGCAGGATGATTGCAGTTTTGGTGTATCAGCTCATTAAGCTGATTTTTTGTTACATTGAAAAATGCAGCCCTGTCGCTGTCAGGACGATTATATTCTCCATCACCGCCTACAAGGTCAACAAATGGGATTTCTGCCCACACAACAATGCCGTATCTGTCGCACATTTTATAAAAATATTCTGCCTGCGGATAGTGTGCAAGACGAATTGCATTCACACCCATTTCATATATCAGTGCAAAATCCTCGTCGTGCTCTTTATTTGTGAGTGCATTGCCTAAGCCCTCACGATCCTGATGACGGCTTACACCCCTGAGCGGGTAGGATTCGCCGTTTAAGAAAAAGCCCTTGTCTTTGTCAGCTTTGTAATAGCGAAAACCGACATTATCATAGATAGAATCAATGATATTTCCGTCACAAATCAGCTGCACCTGTGCATCATAAAGATATGGGCACTTTCGACCGTTCCACAGCTTTGGTGATTTCACCTCAAAGATAAGGGTTGTTTTTTTAGTTTCCCCGGCAGCTATTTCTGTTTCAGCTGTCTGTGTATATAGTGCATTGTCTGAAATTAACTCGTTTTTATCAAAGTCTATATGCGAAATGTATGCGTTATCAATGAAGTTTTTCGGTGAAGATAATGTGCCGTTAATCTGAATTTTCTTTGTCTGATCAGTATCATTTTTAATTTCCGTTTCAAAAACACAGGCTGCTTTTTCTTTGCTCACCTGAGGTGTTGAAAGTTTTAATCCGCGGGTTGCAAATTTACCGAAGCTGAAATGTATTTTTTCTTTTTTGATAAGCTCAATTTCTCTGTATATTCCGCCGTAAAATGTAAAATCGGCCGTGAGCGGAGCAATAGCCTCGCACCTTTCGTTATTTACCTTAACGGCTATCAGATTGTCTGTGCCGATTTTTATAAATGGTGTTATGTCAAAGCAAAATGCAGTATATCCGCCTGTGTGCGTGCCTGCAATTTGCTCATTTACATAAACGCTTGTTATTGTATTTGAACCCTGAAAACGCAGGAAGATGAGTTTATCTTTATCATTTTCATCAAAGGTCAGATGCTTTCTGTACCAGCCGTCACCGCGATAATAGTCGGTGTCATTAATATCCTTATTGTTCGGCTTGCCATCCTGTCCGTCAATATTGTTCCATGTATGCCCAAGCTTAACTGTGTCCCAATTGCTGTCGTCAAGATTTGCAGAGAATCCGTTTTCAACAGAGCCTTTATAGAATTTCCAGTTTGAATTTATCATAATTTAACCCCCATTATAATACCGCCTGCAAGTGCTTTTATTTCTTTGAAGCCGTGCTTTTTATAAAATTTAACTGCATTGAAATTTTTGCTGTCAACAATCAGCATGAGCCCCGGAACTCCGCTGCTTTTTAAATGCTCACATAGTGCCAACAGCAGTTTGCCGCCATATCCTTTCGCCTGATATTCAGGCAGAATATCAATGTGCATATGAGCAGGATAATCCTTTGCATACGGCATATTGCCAAGCAAACATGAAATGCCGTTAAAAAATGCTTGTGGACTTATTGTTGTAAGTTTCCTGAGCTCGGTTTTGCAAAACTCTTTTTTGTACACCTTATAGCTTGGTGTGCAAAGAATATAGCCGACGGCACAGTCGTTTTCATCTGTAAGTACAAAACAGCTGTCAAGTGCCGCTCTTGTATAATATCTGTTATACAGAAGCAAAGTGGTTTGTTTTTGCTTTTCATCACATTTTAACTTTTTATCAGCTGTTGCAAGGCAGATGTATTCTGCCTGAGGGATATCACTTTTCAGCATTTTACGAATATTCAAATTACATCCCTCCTTCATAAGGGTATTTTAACATGTAATAGCATTTATTGCAATCGGTAAAGTGATTTCTTTCAGCGGTCTGTTTTCTTTGCTTAATATGATGTATATTTATGCTTTCTTTTTGTTTATCCTGTTGAAAGTTACATGTTTTGGTGCTATAATGTCAAATTGGGTAAAACCGAAAATTTTGATAAATGAGGAGTATTTTATGGCGGCGAAAACAGAAAAAGAAAAACATGTTGATATTGATTATTCATTGGAGTCTGTCCCAAAAACATCGCGAAAGAAATTCTGGCCTATGTTCTTTATTATGCTTGGCTTCACTTTCTTCTCAGCAAGTATGTCAGTTGGTGCTAAGCTTGGCAACGGACTGGATTTTAAGGGTTTTTCCATTGCGGTTTTAATCGGAAGTACAATTTTGAGTGTATATACAGGTGTGCTCGGCTATATTGGCAGTAAAACAGGCATGTCACTTGATTTGCTTGCACAGCGTTCTTTTGGTAAGTATGGCTCATTCCTTCCGTCAGCACTCATCACCTTTACCCAGATTGGCTGGTTCGGTGTAGGTGTGGCTATGTTCGCTGTTCCTGCCGCAGATGTTCTGGGTGTAAGTCCGATTCTTCTGGTTGCAATTGCTGGTGCGTGTATGACAGCCTCTGCTTATTTCGGTGTTAAGGGGTTAGAGATTGTAAGCTACATTTCTGTTCCGCTGATTGCAATACTCGGTATATATTCTATGATTACCTCAACGAATGAGGGTGGAGGACTTGTTGCTATTTTTGCTAAAAATTCAGGTGAGCTCAGTATTTTTGCAGGTGTAGGCCTGGTTAGCGGCTCGTTTGTCAGCTGAGGTACAGCAACTCCTAAGTTCACCCG
>JAIDVA010000305.1 GCA_029059925.1 Eubacterium sp.
ACATAGAAATTTCTATGTTGGGGTTTATTGGCGCAGAGTGAGGGATTTGAACCCTCGAATACTCGTTAAAGCATTACACGATTTCCAATCGTGCTCCTTCGGCCAGCTCGGACAACTCTGCATATCGTGATAGTTATTATACATTACAAATGAACAAATTGCAAGTATATTTTTAATTAGTATACATAATTAAAAAATCTGCACTTATGCAAAAGCACAAGTGCAGATTGTATCGGGCATATCTTAACGACATACCAACAGAGAGGGCTTAACATTAATATCTGATAATATACTCATCAATCTCCCACTGAGACACCTTAGTACGGTAATTATCCCACTCAGCTTTCTTACCTTCTGTGTAAGCATTGAAAACATGGTCGCCGACTGTTGCTTTGATGAACGGGTCAGCCTCTGATGCCCAGATGGCCTCCTCAAGTGAACCGGGAAGACAATCAATACCCTTTTCATAAAGTTCTTCATTTGAAAGCTCAAATACATTATTATCAAAAGCAGGTGCAGGCTCTAAACCTTTCTTAATACCATCAAGGCCTGCTGCAAGGCAAAGTGCCATTTCAAGATATGGGTTACAAGCAGGGTCCGGTGAACGAAGCTCTACACGAGTACCCATTCCGCGTGCTGCCGGAATACGAACAAGTACAGAACGGTTTGATGCTGACCATACAATATATGTCGGAGCCTCATATCCCGGAACAAGTCTCTTATAAGAGTTAACTGTTGGGTTAGCATAAACAGTAAGACCCTTAACGTGAGCAAGAATACCTGCGATAAAGCTGTGTGCAACCTTGCTGAGTCCGTCCGGACTTTCAGGATCATAGAACGCATTAACGAGCTTGCCGTTTTCATCCTTAGTCATAAGTGACATATTGGTATGCATACCTGAGCCGTTGATACCATAAACAGGCTTTGGCATAAAGGTTGCGTGAAGACCATGCTTTGTTGCATAAGTCTTAACAACATGCTTGAAGGTCATTACACGGTCTGCAGTTGTCATAACTTCATCAAACTTAAAGTCAATTTCATGCTGACCTGCTGCTACCTCGTGATGTGATGCCTCAATTGTATAGCCCATTTCTTCAAGAGCAAGGCAGATATCACGGCGGCAGTTCTCACCATGATCAACAGGGTTAAGGTCAAAATAGCCGCCGTCATCACCTGTTACTGTTGTTGGGTTACCGTCTTCATAAAGTTTAAAGAGGAAGAATTAAAACTCAGGACCTACATTAAAGGTGTAGCCCATTTCTGCTGCCTCATCCATAACCTTCTGCAAAACATTTCTTGGATCACCAAGGAAAGGTGTTTTGTTATCTGCACAGTATACTGAGCAGATAAGACGTGCTGTCTGCGCATTCTGGTGCTTTCTCCAAGGGAAAATTGTCCATGTATCATAATCAGGATGGAGATACATATCAGACTCATCTATACGAACAAAGCCGTCGATTGAAGAGCCGTCAAACATGCACTCATTATCAAGAGCCTTTTCAAGCTGTGAGCTTGTGATAGCTACATTTTTCATAATACCGAAAACGTCTGTGAACTGAAGTCTGATAAATTCAACGCCGTTTTCTTCTGCACTTTTAAGTATGTCTTCCTTTGTGTACTTACTCATTGTAAATACTCCTCTCAAAATAAATTTTGTTTTGAAATAAAAAAGGGGGCATCCCGCCTATTGCGGAACACCCTCGTTCTTTCTACAATGTCATTATACTAATATGATTTGTATTTGTCAACATTATTTGCCAACTTTGTCGATTATAAATTGTTTAGGCAAAAAATAGGAAGAGTTTTTGTGCAAATTTTACACAAAACTGCTTTTCCATATTATTTCATAC
>JAIDVA010000306.1 GCA_029059925.1 Eubacterium sp.
ATATTATAACATTATTAAAAACTTTGTCAATGTGCTTGTTTATATCTATTGACAAATCAAATCAAAAGTTAGATAATAATTGCAGCCCGACATGGATTGGGTATTTTTAAAATAAAATTATCAAAGGGACAGATTATGAGTAAAAATACTTCAGCAAAATTTACTATGCCCAAATGGGGACCTTATTCCAAAAAATATATGGGACTGTCAAAAATAACAGATGCGTACAAAACTGTTGGCGCACGATTTGATTTTTCCGTTCATCCTACACTCTGGAACAGTGCAACACCGGTTCCTAATGTAACAGTTCCGTCAAACTATCATTTATGGAACTGCAAAAGTGATTACACATTTTACTCGTACAGATATGAGCTTATGTGGAAGGATCAGGTTTATGCCGATATTTCCTTCTCAAAAATCAAGGAAGACACATATCTGATGAGGTGTGAATTTTTCAATAACACACCACTTACACAAAACTGTATACTGAATATTTTCGCTGCACTCGAATTTCCGTATCCAACATACTGTGATATTGTTAAGCCTGATAAATGTATAGTTAAAAAGGCTAATGATTATGAAAGCTACAGTTATGCTGTTCCCCGCCCCTGGGACGAGGAAAACCCTGACGGTATGTTCAAGGGAATGTTTGCCGACAAGAATTTCTATCTGGGCAAAGGTCTCGGTGACAGATGTGAAAATTATCACGTTCATTTCCTTAATCTGAAGCCGTTCGGATGTGAGAAGGGCGATAAGGTATCATACAGGTTGAGTACGAAAAATTGTGGCTTTGAAAATCCCGTAATTGCACTCAGATATAAAACAGTGACCAACGGCGATGCCAAATTTGATATGAATGGTACTGAAATTTGCCTGAAAAACAGTGAAACACTCACTTTTGCATATCTGCCGTATACTGAGAAGTTCACACTTGAAAGCTTAGGTACAGCAGGTGTTGAATTTGACTTTCTTGCTGTTATTGAGGAAAATGACAAGGATAAGCTTTCAATTAAAAATGTGAAATTTCCATACAGACCGCAGATTCACACAGAAGCAATCGGTAATGGTCACAGAACTCAGCTCACTTATGAAGATATTGAGACTCCATTTTATATTCTTACTCATAATGAGAACACGAGGGAAAGAGTGCTTGAATCAGGTTCGCTGGAGGATGCACTAATCAACCGTCTTTCAAACGGCGACCACACATATGATGATTTGAAGGAAACATTTTCAGGCTCTTTCCAACGAAAAACAAGTGATGAAGGCTTTTTCCACAACACATTAATCAAGTCGATTTTCATAAAGCCGAACACATCACACGTTGAATATGCTGTTCTTTCAAATGATATTTTTGAACCGCTCAGTATTGAGGAATATGAGGCAATATACGAAAATGCGAAAGCAGACAGCACGATAACAAACTATAATGCTGCAGGTGAAAAATACAGTCTTTCAACTGAAATATTAAAATCAACGCTTCTTACAAATGTTGTATATCCGGTTTACCGCCACGGTGAAAACGTGATTCACCATACACCCGGCAAGAGATGGGACAGCTTTTATACATGGGACAGCGGCTTTATCGGTATGGGTCTGCTTGAATTTTCAAAAGATCTTTGTCAATATGCACTTGATATGTACCTTTGCGACGATACCAACAAGGATTTTGCTTTCCTGCTCCACGGCTCACTTGTTCCTACTCAGTTTGTAGAATATCTTGAGCTTTTAAAGCGAACAGAGGATAAGGAAAATCTTGCTTTCCTTTATGACAAAGCAAAGCTTTATTATGAATTTTTACGCGGCAGAACACATGCGTCAACCTGTGCAAAATTCGGCAACGGCTTGCTTACAACCTATGATTACTGGTATTCACATTGTGGTATGGATGATTACCCTGCACAGGTTGAAATGATGGCAAAATATGCACAAAAATACACCTGTCCATGCCTTTCAACAGCGCAGATTATCCGTGCAGGCAAAATCATGAAAATGGTCGCTTACTCACTCGGCAGAGTTGATGATATCAAGGTTTATGATGCAGATATTGCGTATTCAACAAAAGCTCTCAACGAACTTGCCTGGGACGAGGAAAGCGGATATTTTGGTTATACGCTCTATGACGAAAAGGGCAATGTAACAGGTATTATGAGAACTGATGACGGCGAAAACTGGAACAAAGGAATGGATGGTATCTATCCAATTGTTGCAGGTGCAGTCAAGGGTGAAAGAAAAAAGCGTGTGCTTGCTCATATAAAAAATCCTGATGAAATGTGGTCACAAGCAGGTATTTCTGCAGTTGATATGTCAGCTTCATATTATTTCGATGACGGCTATTGGAACGGCAATGTATGGATGAGCCATCAGTGGTTTGTATGGAAAACAATGCTTGATAACGGTGAAGCTGATTTTGCATATGAAATTGCAAAGCGTGCACTTGATATGTGGAAAGAAGAAACCGATTTTACATATAACACTTATGAATGCTTTGGTATTGCAACGAAGCGTGGCGGCTGGTTCCATAACTTCGGCGGTCTTTCTGCACCAATATGTATTTGGGCAAATGCTTATTTCAAGCCACAGACCGTTACAACAGGCTTTGATATCTGGACTGATTATCAGCATACAACCGATACAAGTGCAGAAATTTCTTTCAGGTATTTCGGTGATAATGAAAAATATACAATTGTTGTAACTCTTTCAGATTCAGCTGAATATAAAGCATATCTTGATGATAAAGAGATAGATTTTAACGAAAGAAATGAAGGCTCTCTTGAATTCACGTTTGATGAAAGTGTTAAATCAGGAATTCTTAAGGTTGTCAGAGTATAAACCTGTCGACCTGAATATAGAAGGGGAATAGAAAATGAGTAACAGAATTTACGGCAGTAATAATGACCCACTCAAAATTCAGTTTATTGCAGATGTTCATTATTATTCAAGAAAAGTCGGCACGGAAGGCAAAGCGTATCAAAAGGCTGAGTCAAAATCACAAAAGGTAATTAAAGACAGTGACCTTGTTATCAAAGCAGGCTTTGATATGCTTTGTGAAGATAACTCAACCGATATTGTAATTCTTGCAGGTGACACAACACGTGATGGTGAAATTGAGTCACACAAGGAATTTATTGAAATGCTCCGTGAGCTTAAAAAGAAAGGCAAAAGAGTATATGTTATTACTGCAACACACGATTTCCGTGATGGTGGTGTTGCTGACGGCTATGTCGGTGATGAAAAAGTTAAAGTTCCGGCAGTTGAAAACAGACATGATTTGTGGGATATATATTATGAATTCGGTCCAAACGAGGCGATTGCCACGTTCCCTCAGTCACTCTGTTATGTTGTTCAGCTTGCACCGGGTTACAGACTTTTTGCTCTTAATGATGATACAAATGACAAGGAAGAGGGCAGAGGCTCAGGCTACAGCGATGAATGTATGCAGTGGATTCTTGAGCAGCTTAAGGATGCACAGGAAAATGACCAGTATGTAATCGCAATGACGCATCACCCTATGATTTCGCCATCACCATTTTATAAGATTATCGGCGGCGGAAATATGCAGAAGGATCACGAGAAAACACGTGAGATTTTTGCGGATTCAGGACTTCACTGCATGCTTACAGGTCATACCCATGTTCATGATATCAGCTACATAACCACAGAGAAAGGCAATAGATTTTATGATGTTGCAGTCGGTGCAATGATTGGATGCCCACCTGTAATGCGAAATATTACATTTGATCCTAAAAACGCAAAGATTGATGTTGAAACAGTTACAATAAAAAATGTACCCGGTCTTGATACCAAGGGCAAGCCATTTGATGAGTATATGAAAGGCTTTTTCTTCGGTATGATACGCGAGGTTCTTTGGGCAATGGGTTATGATATTAACCGTCTTGCAGAAATGTCAGATGCCTTTTCAATACCCGGAGAAAAAATCAAAAAGCTTGGCTGGATTCTTAAACCAGTAGGAAAATTCCTTGATAAACTTACCTTCAAAAAAATCTGGCGTTTATGCAAAAAAGAGAGTGGGCTTAAAAAGTCTGATATTGCAGATATCGCTGACAATAAGGTAATTGATTTCCTTCTTGAGCTTATTCAGAATCTTTACTGCGGTGATTCTCCTTATGGCCCTGACACAAGAGAATATAAGCTTACCTGCGGTTTGCTCAATATCGTAGACAGCTTTCTTGATACAATACACCTTTCAATCGGAAAGTTCATTAAAGGTGCTGAAAGTGTTCGTTCATTAGTTGAGCCATTGCTTTGGAATTCAGGCTATTGTGATGCTCAGGCAAGTCTGCCTATTTATCCTGTTTATGATAACGACAATCCCGCTCCGTCACAGATGTTTGAAGAAAGAGCCTTTAATGATACCGTAAAGAAAAGCAAAAAAGGACCGCTTGTTCTTTTGCTGCTTATATTGCTTGTAATCCTGCTTTTGGCAATTGCAGTCGGTCTGATTGCTCTTATTGTCTGGATGGTAATCGCAATTATTCATGCAATCACAGGTTTTGCATTTTTAGGCTTATTGTAAATAATTGTTGCAATTATATTGTATAGCTGATATAATAACTTTGATAAAAAACTTTCTATATTTAAGGAGAAAAATTTATGGCAGACGAAAAGAAAAAAATCAGTCTCGGCGGCCTTGACAGCGCAGCCGAGGAAAAGGGCTCATTTATCAAAACAGTATGGCAGCTTGTAAAGTTCCTTGTTGTTTCAGGTCTCGTTACAATCATCCAGCTTGTTCTTGCAAATGTGCTTCCACTCGTTTTTGACCGTGTAACAACAACCTTACCTGCTTTCCTCCAGGGAATTTTTAATCCTAATTTCATTTTTGACCCGGCAACTTCAGAGGGTGCAGAGCAGATTTCAAAGTATGTTGTTGACTCAGCTACAGGCAACTTAGGCGGTATTATTGAAAACGGTGTTGTTGTAGGCGGTATCGTTACTTGGGGTTACCTCCTTCCATTCTTCCTTTCAAACCTTATTGCTAACATCTATGGTTTCTATCAGAATAAGAAAACAACCTTCAAGTCAGATGCACCTTGGTACAATTTTGCTATCTATATTGTACTTATGATTGCACTTATCCTGTTCTCAACATGGTTCCAGGGCTGGCTCGTTGGTGTAATTGCAAAGGCTCCTTGGGAATGGCTCAATGGTCTTGCAAGAACAATCGCCGGTCTTGCAGCTGGTTTTGTTCAAATGGTTGTTCTCTTCCCAATGGAGAAGTTCGTACTCCTCAAGGAAAAGAAAAAGGACGAAGAGACAGCAGCTTAATCTTAATAAACAACAAATTAACGGCTTGGTTAACCAAGCCGTTTTTGTTTTGCTTTTTTATTTAATTGTTTCTATGGTCTGTAAGCACCGGTTTTACATACCTCAATCTTTTTAATGTAAGGTTCTTTTCTGCACTGCTCGATTACCAGCTTTAAGCTGTCTGTTACAACCGGCTTATCGAATATTGCAATTTTTGAAAAACCTACTACTGTACCATTATAAACACATTCACCATTTGCATAAATTTTAAACTGCTCAATACGCTGTGATTTTGTAGTATCTTCAGAAAAACGGATGCGATCAACAGACTGCTTTTTAAAAGATATATCAATCGTCATTTTATCATCCGACATATCATAACTGCTTGGGATTACACACGCATCCTCTTTTCTGAGCCATTCGCCCATTTGCTTAAGACGACGAACATCCGCCTTTGCAAACTGGCCCTTTCTGTTAGGGGGAATATTTAAAATTAAAAGGCTGTTACTGCCTACTGAGCCATAATAAATACGCATAAGTCTATGCAAGGATTTAAGCGACAATATCTGAACCGGATGATAATACCAGCCTAATCTTATTGAAACATCAACCTCAGCAGGATACCACATAAATTCATCATAATCGGCAAGAAATTCCCTTGAACCCATATCCTCAATCATAACATCCTGACAACGCTTCTGGAATTTCTTCATATCGTCATCAGTCTGGCAGTTGACAGCAAGATTCTGCTCCTCATATTGGAATTTAGGAACAACATTCCACTCGCTCTTTCTTGCTCTGCCGCTCTCGTTACCTACCCAACGTACATCTGGCGCACAGCCTGACATAACAATATTCGGCTGCAGCTCAACTGCTGTTGACCATATACGTTCAAAATCATACTTCTGCTTTGGTTTACCATCAGCACTTGAGCCACAGGCACCATCAAGCCAAAGCATAAAGATTTCGCCATAGTTTGTCAAAAGCTCTGTAAGCTGTTCTATATAGAAATCATTATAGGCAGGTGTGCCGTAAAGCGGGCTGTTCCTGTCCCACGGTGAAAGGTAGACGCCGAACTTCAAACCGTACTTTTTACAGGACTCTGCAACCTCTTTTACAACATCGCCCTTACCATTTTTATAAGGACTGTTGCGTATGCAATGCTCAGTTGTTTTTGTAGGCCATAAACAAAAGCCATCATGATGCTTACAGGTAAGCACAACGCCTTTCATACCTGCTGCTTTAATTGCCTCGCACCATTGGTCAGTATCCTGTGCCTTAGGATTGAATACACTCGGTGATTCCTTTCCGCTTCCCCACTCTCTGTTTGTAAAGGTGTTTACAGAGTAATGCACAAAGGCATAATACTTCATATCCTGAATAATCAGCTGACGTTCATTCGGAACGATTGAAGTATATAAATCAATTCTTTCTTTCTCGGTCACTACTGAATATCTCCTGAAAATTATTTATTCTTTTTGTCAGATTTTTTCTGTGCTTTTTCAGCCTTGAGCTTTTCCTTCATTGCCTTTTGCTCAGCTTCAAGAGCCTTTGCCTTTTCCTCCTCAATGCGCATTGCTTCGTCATAACGGGCCTTAGCCTCATCATACATTGCCTTGATATCCTCATAATGCTCATAGTTTTCAGCCTGTGTCAAAAGTTTTTTAGCATCAATATATGGCTTGGCAAGTCTGTTATAATAAGAGTTTTCATCTGTTGCCTTTTTAATATCGGCATCAATTACCTTTTTCTCTTCCCTAAGCTTTTCAAGCTGAGCCTTTATAGATGCAATCTCTGCCTGATTCTTTGCTTTTTTAGCTGATGACAGCTTATCCTCAAGCTCGGTACGAGCTTCAAGGTTATTATCCTCACGTTCAAAAAGAGTTTCAAAAATCTTAACATCAAACTCTTCTATTCTGCCATTGTGCTTAGCCTCAATCTGCTTTTTGCTGTAAATTCTTGCCTTGGCAGATTCAATTGCAGAAGAGCGCTCTTCCTTTTCTATCTTGTTCGTCTTTGGCATTGCCTTTGCAGCAGCAAGAACAGAATTAAGCTTATCCATAGAATCAGATGTCAAACCGTCGAGTCCTGCCTCGTAGAGAGCCTTTGCTTCGCTCAGCTTATACTGCCACTGAGGTGAAGAAAATTTATTAACCTCTTCCATAACAATTTTGGAGATTTCAATATTTTCATTAAATTCAATTGCTTCTTTGAGCTCTTTTTTAGCAGACTTTTTATCCGCTTTATTGCCTGCCTTCTTAACTGCAGCCTTCATAGAATCAATGTCTTTTGGCTGTGCAGCAGCAAGCTCGCTTGACTCCTCAATCATTTCGATTGTTGAAACGATATCTTTATCGTTCAGAACACCGTTGCCATAGTCCTCAAACATTGCACGAAGCTGTAGCACCTTAACAATACTGCGCTGACGCAGCTCTGTCATGTCATAGAAGAAATATGGAATAAAGTTAAGCACAGCACCAACAACCGAAAGAATAACGATTACTGAAAATACCGATTTAAAAATATCGTTAATATACAAAACATTATACGGTGAATTCATAACATCTTCGAGTGACTTGCCTGTAATAGCAACGATTTCATCTGCACGTGAAGCAAGTATTTTTTCATTAATACCAAGCTTTTCATAAACTGCAGGAACAATACCGCTCGTTGCCATTGTGATTACAGTACCTATAAGACCGACAGTAGAGAACATACCATCAATTCTCTCACCCGTTATATACTGCTGATAATCACGGATATCAGCATTAACAGCAGGGCTGAGAATTACACCAAAAGAGGTCATAAGGTAGTTACCGAAAAGTACAATTGCAATATAAACAATCATCTTTGCAGGCTCTGCCTGAACAACAGGATAGAGGAATGCAAGGAAAATTGCATTAACGAGATTTGTAACAATAAGTACCTTTTTCTTACCCCATTTTCTGATAGCAAACGGAGCAGCAAGCATACCCCAAAGGTTAGCATTTGCAACAACCATAGTAACAATAGTGTATACACCTGCACTGATTCCGTTTTCATTGTGATACTGATAGCACCACTGAAGCATATTGCCGTATGTATTCTCTAAAAATCCTACCCAGCCGGCAAGTGAGATAACCCAGAAAAGCTTGTTCTTTGCAACTGCTCTGATTGCATCAAAGAACTTAATCTGTACAACATGGGTACGTGCCTGAACAATTTTTTCCTGTGTATTTGCGAAGATGTATACGGCACAGATTACACCGATAATTGCAAAAGGCGGATATAAAATTCTGTACAGCTTCATATCATAAAGGTCGCCGTTGGTTGCAACCTGAGCTACAAGCGGAAGAACTGCAGTAGCAATTGACGGAGCAAGTGAATAAACAACAGATTTAATAGTTAATACATCTGCACGCTCCTGTGTATCAGGTGAAAGCACCATAATAAGATTCTCATATGAATCATAAAAGAACATATAGAAAAACTGGAAGCCTACATTAAATAAAAGAACTATAACAGCCTTTATAATCTGATTTGAGATTTTTTCATATGGCACCATAACCATACCCACAACAAGCAGACATGACGGCAATGCCATTGAAAGCATATAAGGTCTGTATTTACCCTTTTTACTGCGCGCATTGTCGATAATATTAGCCCTTATCGCCGTTGCAGGAAATGAAATAATTATTGAAATAACATAAATTACATACATTATTGTCGGCGAAATACCGATTGCGTTACCTATAATTACATTTGTTGTGCTGAGCATAAGCTGCTGAACACAATAAATTAAAAAGTATATACCTATACCACCGAAGGAATAGGCAAAAATTTCCTTAAATGGCATATATCGCCCAGGCATAGGTCTTTTCCAATAAACCTTAGCGTCTGAGACTGTTTTTTTAATCTGACTAATATCCACAATAAATCCCCCTCAATGCAGATTAACAT
>JAIDVA010000307.1 GCA_029059925.1 Eubacterium sp.
AAGAATTTAGGGGCTGTAAACTATAGCCCCTATTACCTATTATATATAATGAAAACAAGGAGATTACATATGAAGGTATTAGTAGTAGGCGGGGGCGGAAGAGAGCATGCCCTCATCAGAAAAATAAAAGAATCATCCAGAGTTGACAGCGTGGCCTGCTGTCCGGGCAACGGTGGTATATCCTATGATGCTGATTGCTATAATGTATCAGCAACTGATATTGACGGCGTTGTTAATCTTGCAAAAGAAATAAAAGCAGATTTTGTCGTTGTTGCACCGGATGATCCTCTTGTTGCCGGTATGGTGGATGCACTTAATGAAGCAGGCTTTGCTACCTTTGGTCCAAAGGCAAACGCTGCAATAATTGAGGGCTCAAAGGTTTTTTCAAAGGATTTAATGCTTAAATACAATATTCCTACTGCTGAATATAAGGTTTTTGACAAGTGTGAGGATGTTATTGCATATCTTACAGAGAAAAACGAATTTCCTGCAGTAATCAAGGCAGATGGTCTTGCACTCGGCAAAGGGGTTATTATTCCTGAGACTCTCGATGAGGCGATTGCGGGTGTTAAGGAAATTATGGAGGATAAGATTTTCGGTGCCTCCGGCAACAATGTTGTTGTTGAGGAATTCCTTACAGGTCCGGAAGTGTCTGTTCTTGCATTTACAGATGGTAAATGTGTTAAGCCTATGGTATCTTCAATGGATCATAAGCGTGCTCTTGACGGCGACAAGGGACTCAATACAGGCGGTATGGGTACTGTATCTCCAAATCCTTATTATACAGATGAGATTGCAGCAGAATGTATGGAAAAAATCTTTATTCCTACTATCAATGCAATGAATGCAGAGGGAAGAACATTTAAGGGCTGTCTCTATTTCGGTCTTATGATTACTCCTAAAGGACCAAAAGTAATCGAATATAACTGCCGTTTTGGTGATCCTGAAACACAGGTTGTTCTTCCGAGACTTAAAACAGATATTATGGATATTTTTGAGGCAATTCATAATGAAACTCTTTCGGATCTTGACATAGAATGGTCTGATGAGGCCTGCACATGTGTGATTATGGCATCAGGCGGATATCCGAAATCTTATCCGAAGGGTATTGAGATCACAGGTCTTACCGATGGTCAGCTTGAGGGTGTTACTGTGTATCATGCCGGTACTGCAATTACTGATGGTAAGCTTGTAACATCAGGCGGACGTGTGCTTGGTGTTACTGCCTTGGGTGATACTCTTGAAAAAGCACTTGAAAAATCCTACAGCGCAGTTGAAAAAATAAGCTTTGAAAATGCTCATTACAGAAAAGATATCGGTCAGAGAGCACTCAGTGCAAAAAAGTAATATGAAAAAAATCATGAATTTTACAATTTGTTATTGACAATTATACAAAACGGAATTATACTAAGCATATCAAATAATAATAATGCAAAGCAGAGGTTAGTTTTATGGCAACTGTAAAGAAAAGTAAAAAGAAAGTAATAGTGCCGATTTGCATTGTGCTTGTTATTGCGATTATTGTCGGAGTTGTTTTCGGCATATCAAAGGCAAACGGCGGTGAGCAGGTATCGCTTTATACTATTGCAACAGATGACATTTATGAGACTGTATCTTTAACCGGTGAAGTAACATCCGGTACAAAGAAGGAATACAAGGTTGGTACTGTTGCAACTGTTAAAGAGGTATTTGTTAAAGTTGGTGATAAGGTTAATAAGGACGATGTTCTTGCAACCTTTAATCTTGATTCACTCAACAGTGAAATTGCTTCACTTCGTGAAAGCTATAATGAGTCACTTTCAGGCTATAATGATGCTGTAAAGGCTCAGAAGGCAGCACAGGTTAAGGCTGATGCGCTTTCATCAAAGATTGCAGACACTGAAGAGCTTGTTGCTGAGCTTGAAAATGCTCCTGAAACAACAACTACTCCAACAACAAAGGCTCCAACTACAAGAGCGACTACTGAGCCTACAACCAAGGCTACAACCAAGGCTCCGACAAAAGCTCCGACATCAGAGCCTACAACTGAGCCAACTACTGAGCCTACAACATCATCAGGAAGACCGGACATTGGTACAATTTCAGATGCTCTTGCAGAGCTCAACAAAACACTTGTACAGATTTCAGATAATCTTGATACAATTGCAGAGATGACAAAGGTTATTACTGAGGCTATTACAATGTGCATAGAAAACGGTGTGTTTGACAGTGACGTAATTGCTCAGGCTGTAGCAGATGCTATGGCACAGGCTATGAGAGATGGTATTATTGAAGCTGCAACACTTCTTGTTGAAAGTGATTTGGCTGTCAGAATGGTTCAGACAGCTGTTGAATCCATTGATTTTGAGGGTATAGCATCCGTTCTTATCAACTCAAATAATGTATCATTAACAGCAGCAGAGCTTCAGCTCGCATCATTACAGGCACAGCATGCTATTTATAGTGTTCAGGCTGATACAACATTAGTAAACGCACAGAAAAAGTCACTTAATGCAACTAAGAAAGCACTTGATGTCCTTGAACAGCAGAAGAAGGAAATGGAAAATGGTTGGGTTGCTGCATTTGATGGTACAATAACACAGGTTGATGTATATGCAGACTCACAGACCAATATGCTTTCAACAGGTATTACACTTGAAAATCTTGATTCTATGGCAGTAACTGTAAGCCTCAGCGAATATGATTTACATAAGGTTAAGGTTGGTATGCCTGCAAAGATAACAACTGCTTATGGTATTTATGATGGTGAGGTTGCAACAATCGCACCTACAGCAACAGGCGGTTCATCAACAAGTATTCTTGACAGTGTTGGCTCAATGGCCGGAATCAGCGGTCTTTCAAGCCTTACTGCTTCAGGTGCAGGTGTTGAATGTGTTGTTACAATTCCTAAAACAGATGAAAATATTACTGTAGGCTTTGATGCTGATGTAGAAATTGAGACCGGTGAATACCTCGGTGTAGTAGCTGTTCCGATTGAATCACTCAAGCTTGAAAAGACCGGTTCATATGTATATCTCTATAATGAGGAAGAGGGTACTGTAACAAAGACTCTTATTGAGACAGGTGCTGTTTCTGATTCTGTATATGAGGTTAAGTCAGGTCTTAAGGCAGGCGACAAGATTGTTTCTGCTCCTGCAGGTGATTATACAGAGGATACATTCAAGGTTAAAGTTGTAACTAAGTAAGGAGATTTCAGAGTGAATATTAAAGAAAGTCTGAAAATCGCTGTAAAGTGTATTAAAGCCAATTGGATGCGCAGCCTTCTTACTATGCTTGGAATCATCATCGGTATCAGTTCGGTAATTATGATTATCGGTGCCGGTACAGGTGTAAGAGACTATATTGTCGGTCTTATTGAGGATATGGGCTCAAATGCCGTTCTTGTAAGTGTTGATGCTACATCGGCAACTGAGAATGATTATATGACTCTTGATGATGTTCAGAACATCAAAACAAAAGTAAAGGGTGTTGAACGCTGCTCACCAATGCTTATGGGCTTTGGACGTGCGACTATTGATAAAACAGCCACTGAGGCAACAGCAATGCTTGTTGGTGTTAACAGTGACGTTCAGTTTGCACTCACCAATTGTGTTTACGGTCGATTTTTTACTGATGAAGAATATGATGCCAATGCTCCTATAGCTGTAATCGGTACAAATTCTGCTGAAATGGCATTCGGTTATCAGGATGTTACAAATGAATATATAACCGTTTCATCAAGCGGTAAATCAATGAAGATTAAGGTGTGCGGTGTTGCAAACATTGATGCACTTACAAGCTCTCTTGGCGGCGGCTCAAATATGATGAGCAGCATGTTCTCAAATGGCTCTGACCAGCTTATGATTGCACTGTTTATGCCTTGTACTACACTGACACAGATTACAGGTGCAGATGCTCAGCTTAGCAGTGTATTTGTAATAGCAGAGGAAGGCTATGACTATGATGCAGTAGGCAATGCCGCTGTTAACTATCTGAAGTCGGCTCACGGCAATTATTCAAACAGTATGTATACTGCACAGAATATGGCTACCTATGTTAACATTGTAGATATTATTATGTCAGTTCTTACGGCATTTATTGCCTGTGTAGGTGCTATATCTCTTATTGTTGGCGGTATCGGTGTAATGAATATCATGCTTGTGTCGGTTACGGAACGAACAAGAGAAATCGGTATCAGAAAATCACTTGGTGCGAAAACAAGTGTTATTACAACTCAGTTTTTGACAGAGTCGATAATCTTGTGTCTGATAGGTGGTATTATCGGTGTAACAATTGGTATTGCCGGTGCGTTTGCGGCGTGCTCACTGATTGATATTGCACCAAATATTACATGGTGGCTTATCCTTGTTGCGTTGCTGTTCTCAAGCGGTGTAGGTTTGTTCTTCGGTATTTATCCTGCAAGAAAGGCTGCACAGATGAGTCCTATTGACGCACTCAGAAGCGAATAATTTAAATTGCAAATTTACCCTGCACTGTTTCTTTGGTGCAGGGTTGAGTTTTTATATGCTATATTGGTATGCTTGGATTTTTTTGTTGCATATAATTACATATTATGTTAAAATCTCATTAAGGAGAATCTGATATGGAAAATATAAAATTGATACTTGATAAATTTAATTTTAAAGGCGATTTGATCAGCTGTGAGAAGTTCGGCTCAGGTCATATAAATGTTACTTATATTGCAAAATATAATGATAATGGTAAAATCTGTCAATATATTGTTCAGAAGGTTAATACCAATGTGTTCAAGAATATTTCTGAGCTTATGGATAATGTTTTTGCTGTAACCTCATTCCTTCGTGATAAGATTGAAAATTGCGGCGGTGACCCTGACAGAGAGACTCTCAATTATATCAAAACTGCCGATGGTGAAAAGTTTTACAGATGCGATAAAAATGAATGCTATCGTGCATACAAGTTTGTAGATGAGAGTAAAAGCTATAACAGTGTTGACAGTGCTGAAATATTCGGTAAAAGCGGTATCGCATTCGGCAGATTTCAGAAATATCTGTCAGACTTTCCTGCAACAACCCTTAATGAGACCATACCAAATTTCCATAATACAATTTGGAGATTCGAAAATGAGTTCATTCCTGCCGCCGAGAAGGATTCTCAGGGCAGAGCAAAGGATTGTGAAAAGGAAATCGAGTTTGTTATGCAAAGAAAGACTGACTGCTCAAGGCTCGTGGATTTGATTGATAATGGCGAGCTTCCTATTCGCGTAACTCATAATGATACAAAACTCAATAATGTTATTTTTGATGAAGAGTCAGATGATGCAATCTGCGTTATAGATCTTGACACAGTTATGCCGGGGCTTGCACTTTATGACTTTGGCGATTCAATCCGCTTTGGTGCTAATACTGCCGCTGAGGATGAGCCTGATACCTCAAAGGTGTCAATTGACCTTGATTATTTCAAGGCATATGCAAAGGGCTTTTTGAGTGAGGCGGGGGACAGCCTTAATCAATGTGAGCTAGATAATCTTGCTTTTTCTGCAAAGCTTATGACCTTTGAATGTGGCATGCGATTTTTGACAGATTATCTTAACGGCGATACATATTTTAAGACAGAATATGATAATCATAACCTTGTACGTGCAAAAAGCCAGTTTGCTCTTGTAAAGGATATGGAAGCTAAAATGGCTGATATGGAAGCTATTATCAAGAGTCTTGTTTAATTTTATTAAATAGTAAAGCTCCGTAGATTTTATCTACGGAGCTTTGTTATCTTTATTTTGTTAAATTATTATTTAGTATTGGGTTAAGGTATTATCCGTAGGGGCGCACAGTGTGCGCCAGCAGACACCATTATGATTTAACGGGCGAACGATGTTCGCCCCTACGACAAACAATAATTTATTTTGCTTTTCTTTTTCTTAATCCTGTTAAGATAAAGAGTATTGATGTTAAAGAGAGTGATACAGTAAAAGCAATCAGCATAGCATCGGTTACATTTCCTGTCGGCGGAGATTTTTTCACTGCCGATGAGTTGATGCTTGTAGTTGTCTTTTTTACAGATGTTATTGCAAGGCTGCTGTCATCTACCGGAATAATGCCTTGCTCACTGTTTGTTCCGATGAACTGTCCAACACCTGTCTCCTTTTCGATGCTGTCAATATCAAGTGGTGTACTTGTTGTGGCTAGTGTTGCAAGGAATTTTGTAGCTTCTGAATCATACCAGAAATCGACATGTCTTACTGCTTTTACAAACCATGTGTTGTCAGGGAATAGACAGGTCGATGCGTCAATAATTCCATCTGCAGATACATATTTTCCGTTTGCATCAAGTGTTTTTCCAAAATCTGCTACTGTTGCACCCACTGAGGCAAGCTCAGTATCAATAAGATAATCAGTCTGCTTTGCATATGCAGATGTAACCGGTATACCCGGAAGGCCATAGTTTGCAATTATTGCAATGTCAACACCCTTGTTTTTCAGTTCTTTAAGATTTGATTCAAGTCGGCCTTGTACATAGTGATAGCGAACAATTTTATCATAAAGTCCGCTTGATGTGTCAAGAAAACCGATATCACTCATAGCGTCTACTGCATCGTAAAAATCATTATAAGGCAGAAATTCCCACATTGCAGGGAGTGTTCCAAGCGGTGCCAACACATCATTATAAACCTTATCTACAAGCTCAGGCTCTTCGACAACATCATTAAGATAGTCACAGAGATTACCTACATAATCCTCCATAAAAGCAATCAAAAATTTTATACCTGTTAAATTTGTATCAGGACTCTTATAATTGAGAGAGAAAGCTCTGAGGAAATCCATTATGATTTCCTGATCAAAAATAAAATCCTTTTTCAGAACCTTTGTGACATTAACACCGTTAAAAGCACCATTCACAAACACAAGTCGCTCAATATCGTTTTTATCTTTGTAAGCATCAATATATGCTGCTGCTACAATTGTTCCCTCGGACGCACTTACAATTGTTACCTTGCTTTTTCCGGTCTGTGCCTTAACTCCATCAATAAATGTGTTAAGCTTTTGTGCGTTTTCGCAAGCATCAAGTCGCCAGTCGTAGTTAAATGCAAATACATTTTCAGCGCCTATTACATTACATATCTGTTTAGCAATTGCAGGTTCGTGGGATGATGGATCCTCAATATATCCGGGATGATTTGCAAGACTGTCAGTCCAATAATTTTTTATGCCTACATTGTTTGTTGTGTTGCCGTTTTCGTCACAAGCAATGTCAACATACGGTGACATAAAGTCAGCTATCGCGTCAATTATTGCCTCGGGACTTCCTCCATTACCGCTTGCAGCCTGAAGCAGCATTGTGAGCAATCCGCCGCTTCCGAGAATAGAGGCGATGTTAAAGCCCTCTACAGGGAGTTCTTCGTCAGTATTGGGATTATGATACAAGCCTGAACCTCCCATACCATGAATCATAACAACCGGAGTAGTGCTTTTCTTTGCAAATGCAATAGAAACTGAGGAAAGGAGCATTACCAGTGCAAGTGCAAAGCATAGAATTGCCTTGAAATACTTTTTCATTTTATCTTCTCCTTCTGAATTTATATTTTAATTATAATATTGACATGAGTAAAAGTCAACAAAAGTCTATTATATTGTTAATAATTATTGTTGACAATGTATAAATAATATGCTCGATTTATCGCACAAAAAGTCAAGACAAGAAATTATTTTTGTGTTAAAATATATTTCTATCATAAATATTAAATTCCAACTATTGAAGCTAGCTTTTTAACATTTTGCAGGAGGTGCGGTATGAATTGGATAACAAGTATTGAAACAGCAGTAGAATATATTGAAAATAATCTTCTGAGCAGACTTGATTATGAAGATATTGCCGCCTGTGCATATTGTTCAAGTCATCATTTTCAGCGTATGTTTTCTGTATTTTCAGGGTATACGCTTGGTGAATATATCCGTGCAAGGCGAATGACACTTGCAGGAGCAGAGCTTAAAGGTTCTGATATAAAGATACTTGACCTTGCAATAAAATACGGTTATGAGAATCCTGAGAGCTTTACAAGAGCCTTTACTAAATTTCATGGCATTACACCATCACAGGCACGCAAGACGGATTCTCAGCTGAAGTCCTTTTCACGTCTTTCAAATTACGAATCTGACGAGGGCGGTAATTTACTTGATTATCGGATTATCGACCTTGATAGGCAGGTGTTTATCGGCTGCAAAACACATTTTGAGGGTACACCCTACAGTGAAGAGCGGCGCGACCAGGAGGAAGAGCTGTTCCTTTCAACACGCAATATGCAGTGGATGCTTAAGGGAATGTCCGCCGCATGCAGTGATTCCTTTAATGAATCACTTGACTATTGTATAATAGATAATTTTGAGGATGACGGATATGATTTTTATTATGCACAGCCTATGAATACGCTTTCACTGCTTGATGATATTACAATAAAGCAGTTTTGTGTTGATAAGATTTCCTTGCCCCAAACGACCTATGCCGTGTTTAAGACTCAAAGTGAACGTTATCCTACAGAAGGCTACATTAAAATGTGTAGGCAGATATTTTGTGAATGGCTGCCGAGTACGAATTATCAGCTGCTGTCGGGCCCTGAGCTGATTGTTTATCATTGGTATAATGACAGAAAGGAGGACAGGTATATCGAGGTTTATATACCTGTAAAGCTTGAAAATGAAGATTGCAGTATTGGGCTATAGCGGTGCGGGGAAATCAACGCTTGCAAGGATGCTCGGTGAATATTATGATATACCTGTTCTGCATCTTGACACAGTTCAGTTCCTGCCTGACTGGGAAATACGTGACGAGCAGGAGAAAAAGAAAATCGTTTTTGATTTTATGCAGCAGGAAAGCTGGGTTATCGATGGTAATTATTCATCACTGTATAAAGCGGAAAGGCTTGAACAGGCAGATAAAATAATTATTCTTTCCTTTAACAGATTGTTTTGCTTTAAATCTGCTTTGAATAGATATTTTGAAAATAAAGGGCATACCCGTCCCGATATGGCAGATGGCTGTAATGAAAAATTTGATTTGGAATTTGCTTTGTGGATATTGTTTTGGGGCAGAACCTATAGTAAGAGAAAAGAATATAAGGATATCTATAATAACTATAGAAACAAAACAATCCGCTTTTATAACCGTAAGCAGGTGAATGATTATATAGCCTCTTTGAAATAGTTGATAAATAATAGAATATACCTTATTAAA
>JAIDVA010000308.1 GCA_029059925.1 Eubacterium sp.
GTTGGACCCGTTGCACCTGTTGCACCTGTAGAACCTGTTGGACCTGTTATACCATCTGCTCCTGTTGCACCCGTTGAACCTGTTGGACCTGTCACACCATCTGCTCCTGTTGGTCCCGTTGCACCGATTGGGCCTGTTGCACCTGTAGCTCCTGCTGCACCTGTTGGACCGGTAGGACCCGTTGCACCATTAGCACCGGTTGGTCCTGTTGGTCCTGTTACACCGACGGAACTGCCTGTCGGTCCTGTGGGACCGGTTGGTCCTGTCGGTCCCGTGGGACCTACAGTTCCCGAATTACAACAGCAACAGCATCCGTCCTGATTTGCACAAGATAATGGCTCATTGCCGTTATAAACATTTGTATTCAAACGCATAAACTGCACTCCTTAGATAAAATTATAAGACCGCCCATTTCGGCAATCTGTTGTGTTTGAAAATTCACATAATGACACCAAACACTTAGATGAATAATATACATCTATATTCAATCTATTCACAATACACCGCTTTGGTGAAGTGCTTTGAAATAATTTATATTCTGTAAAAATGCAGCTGAATCAGGCCGGTAATCTCCTGCCCTGCGGTTATACTCCTCAGCAAGCTCATAGTTTTTCAATTTATCATAGCAGACACAAAGCTGTATGCAAGGCAGATAACCGTTTGAATTCAAGTCAACAAAGGCTCCGGTGTTCTGATTTTGCGGCAATGTCAATGCAGTTTCAAACCAATACACTGCCTTTTCATATTGATTTAAAAACATAAACAAATTGCCAAGCTCACAGCATATTTCCGCCCTCGGTATATCATAAACAAAGGATTGCGATAGGGACTCAATCGCTTTATCAATGTCACCTATTTCACGATAACAAAAGGAAAGTATTTTACAAGCTTCAATTTTATTCTCTATCCAGCCATTTTCCTCTGAAAGAAAATCGCAGAATTTGTCAATAGCCTTATTATATTTTTTATGATAATAAAGTTCACGCGCATAGTAAAAAGCATCTCTTGGCTGTAATATTTCACCTGCGGCAAGTTGTTTTTCATATATATCAAGATTTCTCGTGGTATAATGCGTCTTAACTGAATAGTGATTAACTGCTGCTTCGCTGTAAACTGTTTTTCCGCTGTATACGACAACCTCGTGCACTCTGCCCTTCCAGCTGTGAGGAGCAGAACGTCTGATAATCCGTTCCCTGTAATAAGAAAAAGTAGGATTGCCAGTTTCGTCAAAAGCAGTATTATATTTCATCATAACCGCATCTGTGTTATCGAGCTCATCTTTAAGTGCAATAAGCAATTTAAGATTGTCTGTGGTAATAACATCATCTGCATCAAGCCACATCACAAAATCCTTTTCAGCCTTTGAAAATGAAAAATTCCTAGCGGCCGAAAAATCATCAATCCATTTAAAATCATACACCTTATCGGTATATTCCATAGCAATTTTCTTGGTATTATCCGTACTGCCTGTATCAACAATAATTATTTCATCAACTGCATCTCTGACACTGTCAAGACAGCGTGCAAGCACCCGTTCCTCATTTTTAACAATCATACACAAGCTGATAGTTGCCATAATCACCCTCCGATCATTCAGTTCATACTATGATTTGCAGAGTAATTTGGGAACATTTGAATATATAAATTCATATAAAAAAGAGATTTCAAATAAGAAATCTCTTTTCATAATCTATTCGACAAAAATTCTGTCGAGTGCCTTTTTATTTTCTTCACTTTTGAGTTTTATTTCCATCTATATAAATAAAAAACTCTGAAATGGTTTATAATTATATTATAG
>JAIDVA010000309.1 GCA_029059925.1 Eubacterium sp.
GTATTTGTGTGTCGGTTGCTATGATTACTGCCGTATTTGTTGCAGCGGCATCCTTTTTAAATCTTTTTGCCGAGATTGATTTTCTGTCTTCCGGTCACAGGCATGCAGTTTTGGGCGTCAATTCCACACAGCTTCAGCAGTTGAAGGAGGACGACAGGATTGAACGAATCGGTGTCCGTGCAGAAACTGAGTCTTATCAGATTGAGGGCGAGAAATCAAAGTCAGCACGTACAGGTGATATTTATATAGGTGATAAGAACAATCTTGAGCAGATGTTCACCATTGGCTACGATGGTACAATCCCTCAGCATTCAAATGAAATTGCAGTTGAGGAGAAATTTATTGAGCGAAATAACCTTGACTGGAAAATCGGCGATACAGTAACCATACCACTCGGTATCCGTTATCTTCTTGATGAAAGTGGTGAAAAGAGCTATATTGGCGGAGGTTATTTCAGTGATGAGCAGTTTGAGGTCACAGGAATAGGGGAATATAAAATCACCGCAATTCTTCACGAAAATCCCCCTACACGCATTTACGGTTCAATTATCAGAGGACTTGATTTGGATGGTTATGTAATACCTGACGATGAGCCTGTAAGTGCAACGATTGAGCTGAAAGAGGTCAATTATAAATCACTTGATGTAATAAACAGTATTATAAGTGATTATGGCATTGAGGGAGATTATCATATTAATACAGAATATCTTACCACTGTGTTTGCAATTGACAGTAATAGTGCTACTGCAACCACATTGCTGCCTCTTGTGGCGATTATTCTTGCAATTATAATGCTTGCCTCAGTTGTTCTTATTTATAATTCCTTTGGTATGTCACTCTCAGAGCGTGTCAGATATCTTGGTATGCTTGCATCTGTAGGTGCTACCAAAAAGCAGAAGAAAGCATCTGTTTATTATGAGGGTCTGATTCTCGGTATAATCGGTATTCCTGTTGGCATCGTGGCAGGTATTGTCGGAATCAGTATTACACTTAAGGCTGTTGGTGCTCAGATTATCGACAGTGGAATGTTAAACGGTGTAACTTCTGAAAATATGCAGATGGCAGTTAAAGTGCCAATCTGGGCAATTATTGCCATTGTTATTTTCAGCGCACTTACAATATTGATTTCATCCGTAATTCCTGCCCGCAAGGCATCATCAATCACACCGATTGATGCTATCAGACAGAGAGAAGAAATAAAAATCAAAGGCAAAAAGGTTAAATCCTCAAAATTAGTCCGCAAGGTATTCGGCTATGAGGGTGAGCTTGCCAACAAAAACCTTAAGCGAAACGGAAGAAAATCAAGAGTTATCACCGCTTCAATTGCCCTTTCAGTAATTCTGTTTTTAAGCTGTAACTATTTCTGCCAGATGTTTACAATGGCGGCAGATGTGGGCTCAATGCAGTGTCAGATCCAGACAATGGTACTTTTTGATAAAGCAGAAGAATTCTGCAAGCAGCTTGATGATGTTCCTGATATTGATGATTATTACTGTGTAAATAACGATTTCTTCGAGCTTTCAGAGGAAGCTGATAAAGAAAATGGTGTTGCGCAGAGTATTACCAACGCTGATTACACAACAAATGGCTATTCAAAATTCTTTGATTCAAAAAGAAAAATGTTTCTTAATTATGTTGATGATGAGGATTTCAATAAGCTGTGCGAAAGTAATGGCATTGATTATAAAAAGTATTACGGCGATACAGCAAGGGCGATCGTTCTCAATAACGTGAATCACGAAACAGATTCCGAAATATTCAATGAAAAACTTCTCGGTACAATGTATCATTATACCTATGCTGCAGAGCCTGTTGATATTGAGCTCAGTGACTTTGTAAAATATGATAGTAAAAATTATATCTGCAATCTCAATCCTTCAAACTGTATATCACTTTATATGCCGTTTTCAACGGCACGTGCAATACTCAATGAAGGTTATTCCAATAAGGATTTTCTGTATTTAATCGGTGTTGAAACTGATAAGCATGCTGAGGTTACAGAGCATATTCAGAAGATAATTGATGAAAATGATTTTAGCGGCGGTTATGTGTCTGACTATGTTGAGCAGATGAAATCAATGAATGCAATCGTCTTTGTTCTGCAGGTATTTGTTTATGGCTTTATTGCACTCATATCTCTTATTACAATTGCAAATATCATCAATACCATTTCTACAGGTATTGCAATGCGCCGCAAGGAATTTGCTATGCTTAAGTCTGTCGGTACAACACCTAAGGGCTTCAGAAAAATGGTTATGCTTGAAAGTGTGTTCTACGGACTCAAGGCACTTGTGTTCGCTCTTCCTATCAGTGTTCTGATTAGTGTAATTATGAATAAAGCAGTAGGCTCAACCTCCATTCCGTTTGAGTTTGATTGGAAACTTTATCTTGGCGTAATTCTTGCAGTGTTTGTAATTGTAGGTCTGTCCATGCTTTACTCGGTATCAAAGCTTAAGCATGATTCTATTATTGAAACACTGAAAGAGGAGATCAACTAACTGCCAAAAACAGATGTTAAAGCAGTGCCCCAATCACCTAATACCTTTTTCATACAATCAACTGCTTTAATATTTGTAAAAAAGAGGACCTGTTATCGTTAGGTAACAGGTCCTTAAAAAAAGGAGATTTTATGAAACATATAATAACAATAATCCTTTGTATAATTGTTATGCTTTGTGCAATGTTTTTTCAGGTAGTAGAGGTTGATGATGTCCTGAATTTCTATACAAGCACTGTTGAGTACCTTGGAAGCCGTCAGCTTACATCAAAACTGAATCTGATTGGTGAACGATATGATAAGATTGATGACTATACAGGCTCCTATAAGTGCAGTGCTGAAAATGTAACCGGTCGTGATGTAATCTATGGCGGCTGCTCAGTTGATAAAATAAAACTGAATCTGAAAGGAAAGTCAGATACACAGTCAGGTGAGTTGAAAATTCGTGTAAGATTAGGCTATGATGTTGAGTACATAACAATTAACGAGGATGGTGCTTTTGACGAGCTGCTTGAATTTGACGGCGGCGGAAATTATATTATAATTGAATATAAGGATTTCACGGGCGAAATTGATGTCTCAACCGAATATGCAGAATAAATATTTGTCTGTTTAAACCTAACCATTGCCTTTGTGTGTGTTTTGTGTTAATGTGGTATTGTAATAAATTATTGTTTAAATTATGTCTTTTTCCGTTATGTTGCGTCTCGTCAAAACAAATTCCCCATTTAAACAAATTGCTTACACAATATGAAACAAATGCTCCATTTGTTTCTCCTCTTCCCAAAAAGCAAAATGCTTTTTGGGAGCCCTGTTAATTTTTGCTCGGTCACATATCCACATATGCTCCCGTCGTCAAAATTTTACCAAAGCCTTGCCTAACGAAAAAATCCATTAATTTAAATGCGTTTTGGATATTTGCAATGTTATCTTATACTTTCGTAGGGGCGCACAGTATGCGCCCACCAACATTATCGTTGTGCCCACGGGCGAACATTGTTCGCCCCTACGGGTAATGCCTTAACCCAACGCTAAACAATAATTTAATAATATTACAGGAGGCAGGCTATGCAAAACGAAATCACAGCTCGTCAGGATTTACTTGACGAAGACGGTAACCTCGCAAATCCCGGCTGGTGCAGGCGTAATCTTTTCAACTACAATATTGAAAAGCATTCACCAAGCATTATGCGTCTTAAGGAATGGGATTTTTATCAGGTGTGCAACGGTGAAATTATGGTGCAGATTAATCTGTTCAATATCTCTCTTGCAACCTGCGCAACTTTTGGTTTTGTTGATTTAAAAACAGGCAGAAAGTTTGACACAATGAGCATAGAGCTTTATACTCCGGCAAAAAATCGACTGAACAAAAACGGCGACTGTCAGAACTATTTTGCCTACAGCAAAGGCAGTACAAAAATAATTCTTGATGTTACCGAAGAAAGGCATCATCTTGTGTTTGAAGGCAAATGCAGGGGTAAAGCACTGCGTGCGGAATTTTTCTGTCACCGATTGCCGCACCATGAAAGCATTACGATTGCAACGCCTTTTAAAGAGAAGGGGCATTTCTTCTATACCAACAAGATAAATTGTCTTGCAACTGAAGGCTCTGTTTTATTCGGCGATGAAAAATTTGAATTTTCCAAGGATAATACCTACACAGTTCTGGATTGGGGTAGGGGAATCTGGCCTCACGAGAATATGTGGTATTGGGCAAACGGCAGTACAATGATAGATGGTAGACTTTTTGGTTTTGAGCTTACCTGGGGCTTCGGAAATACGGAACGTGCAACCGAAACGGCATTGTTCTATGATGGCATATGCCATAAAATCAGCAGTGTAGCCATTGAGAAGGATTCTGATATTGATAACAAATGGATGGACGATTGGCACTTTATCAGTAATGATGGCAGGCTTGATCTGACGATGACTCCGTTTTATGATAACTATTCAAATATGATGCCGTTTAATCTGGTGGGTATGAATACACATCAGGTGCACGGATTGTGGAATGGTACTGTAATTCTTGATGACGGCACCAAGCTTGAAATCAAGGATATGTATGCCTTCTGCGAAAAGGTTTATAATAAATGGTAAAACAACAGGGTGTCGTCTGACACCCTGTCTTTATAATTATTGCTTTTTACCTGTGTTTACAATAAACTGATTTTTGCAGTGCGGGCAGGTTACATTGATTTTGCCCTTGTGTTTTGGCAGTCGCAATGTCTTTTTACACGCGCTGCACTTTACAAATTTGTGGGTTTTTCTCTGCTTGAATTTGTTTTTTTCAAAAAAGAATTTTTGTTTTATATTGCCTGTGAACTTTAACCAGGTCGCATTTTCATTTCTTCTTGCTTCAATGTTTTTTGAGAATATTCTGAAAATTGCAAAAATAAGTATTGCGAGCGATAAAACAAAAAATGCACCATATGCGATTTTTGAAAATCTGTAAAAAACATTAGCTATGATTATGCCAAGCAGATAGAATAGCAAAAGTGCTCTCCATAGCTGGTCAACACCATATCTGCCTGTCATAAATCTTTGAAATTTGTATGCCAGATCCATAAAAAACTTTTTCATAATAGCTCCTTAATGTTTGCGTTTAATTTAAGAATTTTGCTTGCTGCCGTTGCTTTCACCGAATATGTCGGCATTATCGGGATAATCATACTGCTGTGAATAGCTTGTTGTCGGCTGCTGATGATTTTTATATCGCTGCTGTGGTGTGTAGAAGGCAGAAAAGATAAATCTGAAAATAAGTCTTATAATGAATATGATAAATATTATTCTTATGATTCTGCCGAGACACCCTGTTCGTCTGCGACCCGTGGTTGTATAAACTGTTCTTCTTGTTCCTGTTCTGCTTTCATTTGTATTGTGATTACCGAAATCAAAGAAAGAAGAAAACGGATTGTATTCAAGCGGATTGATACCCTGTGTTATATTTTCATAAGCCTGCTTGTAGGTCATATTATTCGGCTCTTTTGCATAAGCAGTTCTTATGTAATCCTCTGCAGCAGTACGATTGCCGAGTGACATGTTGGCAAGAGCCGAAAGATAATACCATCTTGCATTTCTGTCCTCAATATTATTCAGAAGATTGACAGCCTGTCGGTATTGACCGCTTTTAATAAACTGTGCAGCAGAGCTCAGATAATCCGGAGCCGATGAGCTGCTTTGCTGTGAACGTCTTGAATAGCTGTTATATCCGCTGTAGGAATAAGTGCTCTGCTGTGCAGCTGTACCGTTCTTTATCTGGTCATAGGCGGCGTTAATCTGAGCCATCTTTTCTTCGGCTGTTTTGTCATTTGGGTTCAGGTCCGGGTGATATTTCTTGGCAAGCTTTTTGTATGCTTTGGTGCATTCTGCTTCACTTGCGCCGTCAGGCACACCCAAAACCTTATATGGATTTGTTATCATTCTTTTTTCCTTTAGCTTAAAACTTTAATTTGTTTTTACAGATAATACCACAAATATTTTACCACATTATTAACAAATAAAGTATAACAGTTTAATAAATATGTTGAAATTTTCCTTTGATTTTGATAGTAT
>JAIDVA010000031.1 GCA_029059925.1 Eubacterium sp.
AAATGTTATAATATAAAACACAATTCTGATTGGAGTGTCTATGAAATATATTAAAAATTTAAAAATTAAAAACATATTGATGCTGATTGTTTCAGGCATTGTGAATGCAGTTGGTGTAACAATTTTCATTGCACCTGTTAAGCTTTATGACAGTGGTATATCCGGTACATCCATGCTGTTATCACAGCTGACACCTGATTTTTTACCCTTATCTTTTTTCCTTTTAATTTTAAATATACCTATTTTCCTTTTCGGCTTGAAAAAGCAAGGCGTTGAATTTACTATTTATTCAATTATTGCAGTAGGTACATACTCATTATTTGCTTGGCTTATTACAGATATATTGCCAATTGATGTAAGCATAGTATCCCCGCTTGCAGGTAAAGATTTATTTTTATGCGCACTGTTCGGCGGTCTGATTTCCGGTATAGGCAGCGGTCTTGCAATCCGGTTCGGCGGAGGTATGGATGGTATTGACGTACTTGCCGTAATCTTTGCAAAAAAAATCGGCATAACAGTCGGAACATTCATTATGATATATAATGTTATACTGTATATCATCTGTGGAATCATAATTCAAAGCTGGATTCTTCCTTTATATTCAATCGTTACATATGCGGCAGCACTCAAAACAATCGATTTTATCATCGAAGGCTTTGATCGTTCAAAGTCAGCAATGATTATTACAACAAAGCACGAGGAAATATGTGAAAAGCTGTCTGCTACCTTTGAAAACGGAATTACAATTTTAGATGCCAAGGGATACTATTCAAACTCAGATAAAACAATGATTTATTTTGTTATCAACAGATTTCAGGTTGGTAAAATGCGAGAAATCGTACACAGCATAGATAAAAACGCATACATTTCAATTACCGAGGTTGCAGACGTTTTTGGTGCAAAGCAGGTAAAAAACGAAACGAATAAATAGATTTAATCCACAAAAAAAGGAGCATCGTAAGATGCTCCTTTTAATTTCATATTATTTATTTTTCTTAGCAGCCTTTTCAGCCTTACGTCTTGCAAGCTCAGCAGCTTCTTCCTCACGCTTTCTGGCAGCTTCCTCTTCTTTAATCCTGTCCTCTTCAGCGGCTTTTTCTTTAGCCTCGTCATAAAGAGCAGCAATTTCGTCAAAGTGACTGTAATTCTCCTGCTGAATAAGAAGCTTCTTAGCCTCATTAAACGGCTTAGCAGCACGATTAAATTTAGCAAACTCATCCATAAGAGCCTTGGCCTGTTTCTGAACATCCTTCTTTTCAGAAGCAGCAGCCTTAATCTTAGCCTTAAGCTCAGCTGCAAGTTCTTTTTCGCCTGCTCTTTTAGCAACTGTCATTTCCTCAGTAAGCTCGAAAATCTGTGCATCAATAGCATCTTCTTTGTCAAAGAGTGCTGTAAGAGCGGTCATATCCGGTTCAACAAATTCATTCATCGAGCCGTAATACTTATCATAAGCCTTCTTGGCAGAAATTTTGTTCTTAGCAAGTTCAATTTCAAACTTACGGAATTCCTTTTCTTCATCAGTGTTTTTAGGAAGTGATTTAGCAGCTGCACGTTCAATGTGTGCCTGTCTCAAATCAATTTTGGCAATACCGTCAAGTCCCTGAGCATAAATTGTCTCATAAACCTTAACCTCATGTCTGAACAAGTCTGAATCGAACTTATCGAGCTCAGCACAAACAAATTTTGCAACATCAATTTCCTCGTTGAAAAGAAGAGCATCTTTATATGCTTTCTTAGCAGCCTTCTTTTCTGCCTTATCGGAAATGCCCTTATAGCTGTTCTTAGAAATATCCTTAGGTGTTGCCGCAGCCATCTCACGAGCCTCATTAACAAGATCGATAGCCTCAACAATCTGATGATTGCCCAAAGCATTATTGCCGTAATCCTCAAAGAGTGAACGAACCTGAAGTACACGGATAATACTCTTCTGCTTTTTCTCTGTAAAGTCATAGAAGAAATATGGAACAACATTAAGAAACGCACCAACAGCAGCCATAAGTACAAGTGCTGTCATAAGAGTATGAAGAAGTCCCGGCTCTCCTGTATTGACATCAAGAATATCATAAGGTGAAGCGTAACCATTGCCCTCGTATACACCGTAATGCTCCTGAACAGCAGGTAACACTGCGGATGTGAGAAGAGTAATAATATTACCGATTGTAAGAACAGTTGCAAACATACCGTCAATACGCTCGCCTGATTTATACTGCTGATAATCACGGATATCTGCCTGAATAGCAGGTGTTGTAATCTGAGCAAATGCACCTACAAGCCAGTTGCAATAGATGCAGGCAGCCATCCACCAAATATTCTCAAGATTAACGAGCATTGCAAGAATAAATACGACGTTTAAAATATTTGTCCAAACAAGAACACCCTTTTTACCGAACTTACGGATACAGAAAGGTGCAAGAATCATACCCCAAAGTGAAGCATTACTTACAATAAGATTGATAACCGAAAATACGGTTCCGTTTGTGGTGTGACCATAGTTATATGACCATGTAAGAATATTGCCGTATGAGCCTTCAAGGAAGCCAAGCCAGCCTGCGAGTGAGATAATCCAGAAATACTTATTCTTCGCAACTTCCTTTAACGAATCCATAAAACTAATCTGGATAGTATGGGTTTTAGCCTGAACAATTTTTTCCTGTGTGTTTGCAAAAACAAGTATTGTTAAGAGAATACCGATAACAGCAAATACAGGATATGTAATTCTGTAAACCTTAATATCGTAAAGATTATTATTTGTAAACATCTGAGCAACAAGCGGATTTACAAATGATACGATAGAAGGAGCTAAAGAATATACTACTGATTTAATAGCAAGTACATCTGTACGCTCCTGAGTATTCGGTGATAATACGTGAATAAGATTTGTATAAGCATCCTGGAAAAAGTTGAAAAAGAACTGCAAAAGCAGATTTAACAACAATACTATTGCACAGGTTACCACATAGCTTTTAGTTTCACCAAAAATCTTACCCGAACCAAGAATAAACTCGAGTTTTTCATACGGGAACCATACATAGACTAAGGCAATAATTGCAGTCGGTATACCCATTGAAAGAAGATATGGTCGATATTTACCACCCTTACCACGCGTGTTATCAATCATATTGGCACGCACAGCAGTCAACGGAATATTGGCAAGTGTCGCAATTAAATAGAGTATATACATATCGGTAGGTGAAATACCAATTGCACCACCGACAATCATATTGGTTGTGTTAACAAGAAGGTTTGTACCAAGAGTGATTATGAAATAAGCACCTATACCACCGACAGAATATGCCGCAACCTCCTTAAAGTTCATGTAACGACCTTTGGGCGGCTCTTTCCAATAAAATCGGATATTGTTAATTAGCCCTGTCGCTGTTTGCTTCATGCCCGAATTATTCGCCATACGCAATTCCCCTTTTCTTTAATAAATAATAGACCTTTGGCTATTCTAACACAAACAATTAACAATTACAACAAAAATTATTAATATTATTGTTTTATTTAGTTTAATTCTAACATAAAGCTTTCATTATCACTACAGGTAACATTTACCTTATTATCCATAATCTCAAAGGAAATTGAATTTTTCAGCTTGTCAAATGTATTATCTTCAACAGCAGCAACAACCGAATAATCCGTATAAGTATATTCTATAT
>JAIDVA010000310.1 GCA_029059925.1 Eubacterium sp.
ACAGATGCGAGATTATCCCAGATACAGTGTAAGAGGTGTTATGCTTGATGTCGGCAGACGTCCTGTTTCGCTTTCTATGCTTGAAAAAATTGTTGACAGTATGGCTTGGTATAAGATGAATGATTTTCAGATTCATCTTAGTGATAACTATATTTGGCTTGAGGATTATGCTCAAAACGGAGATGAGAGCACCTTTGATGCCTACAGTGCATTCCGTCTTGAAAGCTCTCTTAAAAACGAAAAGGGTGAATCACCAACCTCAAAGGATTACAGCTACTCCAAGGCTGAATTCAACAGCTTTATGAAAAACTCAATCAATAAGGGTGTTCGTATTATTCCTGAAATTGATATGCCTGCTCACGCACTTGCATTTACTAAGGCGTTCCCTGAATACGCTGTAATGGGTGAGGTATCACCGCTGATGAAAAAACGTCCGCTTACAGACCATATCAATGTTGCAGATCCCGAAGCGGTCGGTTTTATTAAAGGTATTTTTGATGAATACACAAAGGGGGATGAGCCTGTGTTCCCCGAGGGTACAACAGTTCATATCGGGGCAGATGAATTTTTGACAGATTATGGTGCTTATCGTGAGTTTTTAAATGAAATTATTCCTTATTTGAAAAAGACAAATACCGTTCGTTTGTGGGGCAGCCTTAGCTGGATTAAGGATAATCCTGAAACACCGATTGTTAAAGATGCGATTGACGGCGTTCAGATGAATTTGTGGAGTGAAGCATGGGCGGATGGTAAAGAAATGTATGATATGGGATACAATCTCATCAATACAGATCATAAGTTCTATGTTGTTCCTAACGGAACAAAAATCCGTGCTCCGTATATGGATTATGTCAATAAATATAATGCTATGAAAAATTTTGAGCCAAACAGAGTTTTTCAGAAAAACAGCAAAAAGTATTATAAATTGCCTGCAGGCAACAAGCAGATGCTCGGTGGCTGCTTTGCAATCTGGCAGGATAATATTGATAAACGCTGTAAGGGTATTAACGAACAGGATCTCTATGACCGTTTTTATGACAGTGCTGCCGTTTTAGCAGAGAAAACCTGGGGCTCGTGTACTGATAAGCATTCAGTTAAAGACGTCGATAAGGCACAGCTTAGCATTAATAATGGTGTAAAATGTACCGTTGAGAATTTGATGCCTATGAGCAATATTAAGTTGAATGGCGGTTCAAGCTTTGTTGAAACAGGCTGCCAAAGTCTTGCAACAGGTTCAAAACTTGAAATTACCCTGAAGCTTGATGAGGTTAAACCGGGTCAGATTCTTATGGAGTCTGATGCACCATATGGTACATACGATATAAGAATTACCGGTAATTTAAAGCTTGGCTTTACGGCTCAGGGCTATGAATACGAATTTGATTATCCGCTTGTTCCAAATAAAAAGCTTACTGTCTTAATTGATACCAAGCCGCTTCGTACAACGCTCAAAACAGGTTTGTTTAATCAAAAACGTGCGGTCGGCAGCTTTTCATTTAACGGAACTGTCCGCAACGGAAATATAAAGAATTCCTCATTCAGCATACCAACTGCAAGAATCGGATCACAAACCAATTCAGTTAAAGGATATATATATGATATCTGTGTGAAATAAAATCTTTGATACAGAAAATCAAAATTTAATAACAATTTGTGCTATGTTTTAATATATGTAAAGTTAATAATTTATAGTTAGTATATATTATAT
>JAIDVA010000311.1 GCA_029059925.1 Eubacterium sp.
TCTCATACCCGGTTTAATTACAACAAGGTCACCTTCCTGAATGAGCGATGATTCAATTTCTTTTTCAGCACCATCTTTGAGTATGATACTCTTTTCCGGTACTAAGTCGATAAGCGAGTTGATTGCATCCTTTGTTTTGCCTTTGCTTAAGGTTTCTAAAAATTTGCCGACTGTTATAAGTGCAAGAATCATACCTGCAGATTCAAAATACAGATGATGATTTTCAAATGCAAACATTGAAATAATGCTGTATATAAATGAAGCCCCTGAGCCTACAGCAACCAAGCTGTCCATATTCGGATCAAGTTTAAAAAGTGCTGTAAAGCCGTTTGTAAAGAATTTTCTGTTAACTATAAGAATAGGTATTAAAAATACGAGCTGCCCGATTGCGTTCGGCATATGTTTTTCAAGAATCCAAGGCAGGGTGTATCCAATCATATGAGCCATTGACAGATACATAAGCGGTATAAGAAATGCAACTGAAATGATAACACGCTTTTTCATTTCGTCAATTTCAGCCTTGTTATCTGACTTTTTCAATTTAAATGGCTCACAACCATAACCTGCATTTTTTACAGCGCTTATGATTTCTTCGGTATTGCAGGTGTATTCAGCTGTCATTGTACCTGCCAAAAGGTTAACATTTACATTTTCGCTGATTGGTGCAACTGCCTTTTCTACTCTTGCTGAGCAGGCGGCACAGCTCATACCCGTTACTGTGAATTTTTGTTTCATTAAAGTATAATAAGCTCCTTTGTAATTTTAGATAGATTTTCTCGTCCTCTTGGTGAAATATAAAGCAAATCTTCAATTCGTATTCCGAATTTATTTGGAATATATATTCCCGGTTCAATGGAGGTTACATTGCCAACCTCAAAGGTATCTGTGCTCTTTGGTGATGCGTTATACCCCTCGTGAATCTCTAGTCCAACACCGTGACCCAGACCATGGCGAAAATATTTTGCCATATCCTTTTCCTGTAAAACATCATAAGCCGCCTTGTATACATCTGCACATTTTACACCATCTGCCAGTGCCTTTATGCCTGCCAGCTGAGCTTTGAGAACGAGGTTGTAAGCCTCATACATTTCATCTGTTGCATGACCTACGGCAACCGTTCTTGTCATATCAGAATGATAGCCTTTATATGTTGCTCCGAAGTCAAACAGGACAAAGTCGCCGTCCTCAATTTTTCTTTCACTTGGAACTCCATGTGGCATGGATGTGTGGCTGCCTGTTAAAAGAATTGTATCAAAGCTGATTCCGTCTGAACCGTTTTTTGCCATAAGATAATCAAACAGTGCCGCAAGCTCCTTTTCCGTTTTTCCTGCCTTAACCTCAGGCAGCAGCTCCATAAATGCTTTTTCGGCAATATTATTTGCAGTTTTTATAAGATTTATTTCATCAATATCCTTGATGTTTCTTAAGCGCATAAGCTGATTGCCTAAAGGTAAAAAAACTGTATCACAAAGCAGCTTTGTATATTTTTCATATTGCGCAAGACTTATTGTTTCATTTTCAAATAAAACACTTTTAATATTATGCTTTTTGAAAATGCTTTCAACATCGCTTGCAAAAGCAGTTGACGTTTCAATTACATTCAGCCCTGTTCTTTTTGAATTCTCCTGTGCAGTTTCCGTGTAACGTGAATCAACAATATGATAGCCTGTGCCTTCATTTGTTATGATTACAACACCTTCGCTTGGTGAAAAACCACAGGCATAGTGCATATTGCTTTCGTTAAACAAAATTATTGCATCTGCGCTATTCTTATTTACTAATTCAGCTATTTTATTAATGTGCATTATACTCACCTTAATTCCTATTAATTTTATAGGAATATTGTAACACATTATTCATCAATGTCAATACTTATTTTCATTTAACTTTATTGACTTTTCAATTTACTTATGATAATGTTGCATTAATAAAATAATTAGAACAATAAGGAGTATTTCGATGGAAAAATATCTTATTAATCCAAATCAGAAAATCAGCAAAATTAATAAGGATATTTACGGTCACTTTTCCGAGCATTTGGGCAGATGTATCTATGAGGGTATTTATGTAGGTGAGGATTCTAAAATACAAAATGTTAATGGTATGAGATGTGATGTTGTAAATGCACTGAAAGATATATCTATTCCTGTTCTCAGATGGCCCGGCGGTTGCTTTGCAGATGAATATCATTGGAAGGATGGTATCGGTCCTAAGGAAAACAGAAAGAAAATGGTTAATACGCACTGGGGCGGTGTTGTTGAGGATAATTCATTCGGTACGCACGAGTATTTTGAGCTTTGCCGACAACTTGGATGTGATACATATATCAATGGTAACGTAGGCTCAGGCACTGTGCAGGAAATGAACGAGTGGGTTGAGTATATGACCTTTGACGGTATATCACCAATGGCTCAGCTCAGAAAAGAGAATGGACAGGAAAAGCCATGGAAAATTAAGTATTTCGGTGTAGGCAATGAGTCATGGGGCTGTGGCGGAAATATGGATCCCGAATACTATGGCTGTCTCTATAAAAGATATAATACTTACGTAAGAAATTACAGCGGCAATGAGGGTATCAAGCGAATTGCCTGCGGTCCTAATGTTGATGATTATCATTGGATGCGAGAGGTTATGGATAAGGTTAAGCACCACGCTCAGGGTATAGCACTTCATTACTATACACTTCCTAATGATAATTGGAATCATAAGGGCTCAGCAACTGAATTCAATACAAATGATTACTACAGAACAATCTGTAAGGCCTATCGAATGGAAGAACTTATAAACAATCATATTGCTGTTATGAACAGTATCAATCCACAGCAGTGGGTGCAGCTTATTGTTGACGAATGGGGGACCTGGTATGATGTTGAGCCCGGTACAAATCCCGGATTTTTATATCAGCAGAATACTATGCGCGATGCTATGGTTGCAGGTCTTACGCTTAATATATTCAATAAACATTCAGACAGGGTTATGATGGCTAATATTGCCCAGACTGTTAATGTGCTTCAGGCAATGATTCTGACTGATGCTGAAAAAATGGTGCTTACTCCGACCTATCATGTATTTAAAATGTATAAGCATCATCAGGATAATATGCTCCTTGGTTCATATATTACAACAGAGAATGTTGAGTCTAAGGAGATTAACAGGTCCTGCCCTCAGCTTATCGAATCTGCTTCGATTGATGAAAATGGCATTATTTATTCAACCATCACCAACATATCAGCAAATAAAAAATCAAAGATTAAATGTCAGATTGCTGATACAAAGGTGAAAAGCATTAAAGCGGAAATCCTGACAGGCGATATACACGCCAAAAATGATTTTGATAAGCCGGATGAGGTAAAGGTTGTTGAATTTACTGATTTCAGAAAGCTGTCTGACGGATTTACAGCAACAATTCCACCCTGCAGCGTGGTTAAGTTCGTAATTGAATAATGCTTCATCAGTGTAAAAAATGCCTGCTGTTGGAAGCAGGAGAGAAACAATCCTTTGAAGAGATAAGTGCGTATATCAACAACTTGGATGCTTCTTTAAAGGTAAATGATGAAATATATCAGTACAGGCTTTCTTTTTGCAGAGCGTGTGATTATCTGATATCAGGTATGTGCCGCAAGTGCGGATGTTATGTCGAAGTCAGGGCAATATTAAAATCAAAATCCTGCCCGGATTTTGATAATAAGAAATGGTAGCGATTTGAAAATATTCTTATTAGCGGAGGTAGTATTTTGCCAAAAGTAGGTCCTGAGGGTCATCGCAGAAGATTAAAAGATATTTATCTTGCAGGTAAATATGATAGCATAGCCGACCATAATTTGCTTGAAACCTTTTTGGTTTGTCTGATTCCGAGAAGAGACGTTAAACCGCTTGCATATGAGCTTATGAATACTTTTGGTTCATTGGAGTGCATATGTAATGCAGAGCCTGCTGAGCTTATGTCTGTTGACGGAATAGGAGAGCAGACGGCTATAGCATTATCTTTAATCGGTAATATTAACGATAGAATTGTTGATAATTCATATAAAACAGCCAAAAAGCTAACCTCGCTGAATGATATTAAAGAATATTCAAGATTTATGCTTCTAAACGAATCTGCTGAAAAGATGATTTTGGTGAAATGTGCTAATAACGGTAATGTTCTAAATACAATTACTCTTGCCAAGGGTACAGCAAACGCAATTGATATCGGTATGGACAAGATTGTGAGATATGCTTTGATAGGTGATGCTGCAAGCTTTTTTATTGCTCATAATCATCCGAACGGCACTTTTACGGCATCACAGCATGATGTTGATTTTACAATTGCACTTAAAACGATTTTTGACAAAATGCACACTGATTTTATTGACCATATTATCGTGTCGCCTGAGGGCTGTGCGGCTATACTTAATGAATCGATACCAAATGGCAATATTTGTTTATGAGCCATTGAAATACGATAAGGAAAATACTGACTGTTATATGAATGAATACCAACATTATTGCACATAATGTTGGTATGAGATTTTTTTACAGTATTAATAAGCTGCAAGGTGCATCACTTTTTCCATTCATATTTTGTTCGGTATTTCTGGTGATTGCTGAGCTTTTGCAGCTGATAGGAAGCACTGTAAGTGCAGATAATGAAATCATATTCTATAATTTTTCAAAGCTCCTTTATGATCTTATGGGTTATGCCTTTTGCTATTTTATCGTTTATAGGCTGACTTATAAAAAAAGTGCGTTCAGTGCTTTTTGGGGTGTTCTTTGTCTTGCTGTATTTTATACAGCCATGAATTCGCTTTATGAAAGCAGTTCTGTTTATTTTGTCGGAATAATTATGGCATTGTTTTGTGTCTTTTGTTTTAATAAACTTGATAAAGTTCTTGCAATGTCTCTGACAATGATAAGCAGTATTTTGTTTGGTGTTCTTTTAGGCTTTTTACTTGATTATTGGGACAATTTTGTTATGTGGCTTTCACAGCTGATATCCGGTAAAGGTTATTTTTCACCGGTGCTTTTCAGTGTTGCTGATAATATTTTTTCTCTTTTTGGTATTGACTCGCTTAAGTATATGATATTTTATAAAAGCTATGGTGGTGCAATAATCTATGAGGGTGAAATCGTAACAGGTGTTAAGGATTTATTCAGTGCAGGCTATACCGGTCAGCTTGTGTCATCTTATCTTTCAGGTCATTATTTCTTGATTTTTGCACTTGTTGGTGTATCGACAGCGCTTTTCTCTAATCTAAAGGGTATACAAAAATATATTTTAGTTATTGTTACCGTGAGTGCAGTGATAAGCGGTGATATCAGTATTCTGCTTTTATTCCTGTTTTTTGAAAGTCCTTTCATTTTTGCAGCAGTACTTCTTATGGGTGCACTTGCTTATTTGGCAGCATACATTCTTGATTTAGGCATTGGTTATGTTTTCAGCGGCGGAATTATTGAGCTCATAATGTATATTGATAAGGCAGTATATTTGCTCGCAGGCGGTGTTGTGTTTGTTGCTATCGGATATTTTGTATATAAATTCTGCTATGAAAAGCATGGTATATCCGATTGTTTGAATATCTACATTCCCACACGGCTCAATAACTTTGTAAAAGCACTTGGTGGTATAAATAATATTGTCAGATATAAAAATGATGCTCTTGAAGTCAGAAATCCAAAGCTGATTGATACGGTTACTATAGAATGTGAAATTAATGAAAATATAATTAAATCCAGTGATAAAAGATTTCTTGAATTAAAGGAGTATTTGTGATGAATGTAAGAGAAGAACTTTTTAATAATCAGGATTTAGAGTATAAAGCCTTTCACTCCAAATTGATACCAAATGTTTCGCCGGACAAAATAATTGGTGTTCGCGTGCCTGTTATGCGTAAAATTGCAAAGCAGGCGGTTAAAGAGAATGCAGATGTTCAGCTCGACTATTATGACGAAATTATGGTAAAGGGCTTTACTGTCGGCTATAAAAAATGCAGCATAGAAGAGCATTTGGTTGACTTGAAGGCTTTTGTACCGCTGATTGATAATTGGGCTGTTTGCGATTGTGCCTGCTCTACCTT
>JAIDVA010000312.1 GCA_029059925.1 Eubacterium sp.
TGCTTATGCATTTCAACATGCATCATTATATGTCCAATATTCCCTTCTCCCGCATATTTTGTTGCATCAAAGAAATTTTTATCTAATTCAGACCAATATAATTCATTTTCATCTCCACAAACCTCTACAGATTTGTTTAGTTTTCCAACATAAATTTCAAGATAGCAATTATCAAGAGGATATGTAAAATCCATTAAATGCGAAAGAATAATATCATTTTTTGTTATAGATGTTTCTTCTTCAAGTTCTCTATATGCAGCATTCAAGCCATTCTCATTTATTTCTATTTTTCCGCCTACAAAATTAGATAATCCTTTATATGGATTTTTTCTCCTCTTGCACATCAACATTCTGTCAGCATTCTCATCAAAAACAACTATTGCGTTATACCCTTGCTATTTATATTCCCCCACAAATTACTATTTGCTAGTCATTGAATATTCTTATTATATCATAACCAAGTAATGACTTCAACATTATTATATCTCTCGAAAGTCTCTCACCAAGTTGGCAGGGTTTGGCGAGTTTGCGATTTCCCAAAGTCTCAGAATGGTCTGCGATTAAAAATTGCAAGAGAATACAGAAACTAAAAAAGCACCTTAATAGGTGTAAAAATGTGCCAAAAGACAAAAAAAATAATGGACAATTCGTTACCGAATTGTCCAACTTTGGCAGAGCATTGAGAAGTGTATCCGAACTTTTCTCAACATCTGATAATTTTAGTTTTAATGCGTGTTCTTTATAGTTGAGATAGAACAATGCATAATCATCATAAAGCACAACTGCGTTTACAAAATAATTTATCAATGCTTTTCGTTGTGCTTGGTCTTTCAAATCAGCAGCCTTTGCATTATCGAAAAACTGTTGATATTGCTCTCTTGTGTATTTTGGTTTTGAAATTTCTTCTTGTGCTATTTGAGTTTCAATATCCTTTTTCTTACTTTCAAGCTCTTGTAGTCTTTGCTTTGTAGAATCCGTAATAATACCCTGCTCAATCGCATTCAGCATATTTTCAATTTTCTTATTCGTTTTTGATAACTGCTGTTGCAGAAGTTTCAAATCCGTATTTTCTGATTCCTGATATTCTAACAGAGCATCAATTAACTGATTGATATAGTCGTCATTTGTAAGTGTTGCAACTACTGCATTAAGTACAGCGTTTTCAATGTAGTCTTTTTTGACTGCTTTTTTCTTGCAGCCACGACCTCGTTTGGCATCAATACACTTATAATAACGATAAGTCAACCCCTGATGATTTGTACCGCTTTCACCTACCATAAATGACTTGCAATTACCACAATACAGTTTCGTTGTTAAAATGTATTCATCATCTGCTTTGTACTTAGCGGATGCGTGTTTGTTCTTCTCTAAACTTACTTGAACTCTGTCAAATAAATCTTTGTCAACTATTGCAGGAATACCGTCAGGTACAATTATATCTCGGAATCTATACTCACCGATATATCTTCTGTTTGACAGAATTTTTGAGATAATATTAATAGTAAATCTACCGCCACGAGAATTTGAAACACCTTTATTGTTCAAGTCCTCTGCAATTTCTTTCATGGTCATTCCACTATCATAAGCGTTATAAATTTGAATGATATACGGTGCAGTTTCTTCGTCAATCTGAAAGTGCTGTTCATTATCTATATAATAACCAAAGGTAACAGGTCCACCGTTAAACTTACACTTCATTGCATTTTCGGTTTGTCCGCGAATAACCTTTTCTGCAAGCTCTGCAGAATAATATTCAGCCATGCCTTCAAGTACAGATTCAAGAATGATACCTTCTGCACCTTCGCTAATTGTTTCGGTTGCTGATACAACCTTCACACCATTCTTGCGGAGCTGAGCCTTGTAGTGAGCGGAGTCGTAACGATTACGGGCAAAGCGGTCAAGTTTCCAAACAATAATCACATCAAACTGATTTTTAGCACTATCTCGAATCATCTTTTGAAAAGACGGACGATTATCAGTTTTAGCAGAAAAGGCACGGTCAATGTATGTATCAACAATTGTTATATCGTTGCGATTGGCAAACTCTTTGCATTCACGCAACTGACCTTCAATGGACTCTTCTCGCTGATTATCGCTTGAGTATCTTGCATAAATTACACCGTTCATTCTATCACCTCACCCGCATCTTAACGCTCATTAAAATAATTGTCAACACCGTAAACAGAATTATATTATTTATTATTATCATTTTTCAGAACATTCAAATATCTAACCATGATATACACACTTTCTATAGATCAATCATTTTTTCTAATGAATCTACCAGTCCAAATATAAATCCAGATTTTTCATTAATGATTACATCATTAATATCTAATATTCTATCTGGTATAGATTCTGCTACTGATAATTTTATGCTTTTTTCAATTGATTCGGTCCATCTGTTACCTTGCGATTGACTAACATCTTTAATCCTTTCGGACCATTTTTTATTGTTTCTAAACTTTTGAGAATGAATATCAATCAAGAACTTATCTAATAAAATTTTCTCATATATACATGGTCTTAAACAATCTTCAAATTCAGATTCTGGAGAACCATTACACATTGTTACTTTATAATCCGCTTCTGACAATAAATTTAATGATACTGCTTTTTCTATTGCACTTATTCCCGCCTTGTCATTATCTATCAACACAAAGTATTTACACATACAATGTTTTAAGTCTGCTAAATCATGTGCTAAATTACCAACACCTCCCATAGACTTAATAATTAATCTGTTTGATGAAAGTGCAGAAGAAATTTTAGGGCTTATAAAAGATAATATTTTTGTTAACGATATAATATCATCTTCTCCCTCAACAAGTAGAACTTTATTAGCATTTCTTAAGTTATCTGAAGGAAGAACACCTAAAACACTTCTAATTTCAGAAATATTTCTTGCTGATTGAGCGGTTCCATTGTCAACAATTATATTAGATTTTATTACATTTTGCTGAACAAACAACGGATTATGAGTGGTAATAATAACCTGACTATTTTTAGAAATATTTCTAATAACCTCCACTAAGGTATGTATTGCTCCAGAATGCAAATGAGATTCAGGCTCTTCAATAGCTATTATTGATGCACCTTCCGATGGCATTGTATCTTTTAAGATGGCTAATGTAGCTAGACTTTTTATGCCATCCCCCTTGTAGCTAATACTAGTTGCTATGCCATCATCAATAATAATCTCAATATCATTTCTTATCATCCTATTTAAAAAATCATCTGTTTTTTTAGTAATACTAACAGCATTTAACTGCGGCAAAAAAACCTTTAAAGGTTCTTTTAATTGAAAAGCAATTTTATCAAGTATTTCCTGCTGAAAATTATTTATTTTTCTAACACATTCATTATATTCATCATTTTCTGTAAGAGTACGCAATTGTTGAATAATCACATCTCTTAACACATTCAGCGCCATCCCTTCAGTTCTAATTGCTTGTATATAGTTAAATGTTATTCTTTTAGAAATAAAGTCCGCTATCTCTGTGCTTTTTTTATTGTAGGCAGAACTACCTCTTTTAGGTACTCGTATCACAAAATTATTGTCTCGCCCTATTTTAATTTGAACCGGTATATTTTCATTTCCTCTAATACCCATTTCTCTATGAAATATACTAAGTTCATCATTTTCCAATTGAAATTCAAGTTTAAAAATTGATTCTAAACCATTTTTACGCTGTTTCAATTGAATTGGGAAATCACGTTCCCAGTTATACATTTCTTTACTATACCTACCTCTTAATGTTGCCTTAACACCCATTCTTCCGTAATATACAAGAATATTCATAGCAGCATTTAATGCCGTCAACAAATTTGATTTTCCTTCATTATTTTTTCCTACAAGAACAGTAAAATCTTGTAAATTTATTTTATGCGCTTTTGTGATACTACGATAATTTGTTACCGAAAAATTCACTAATTTCATAACCTTGCCTCCATAAATAACAATCAATCTGCAAACTATACATAATTAAATAGAAATGTAAAAATATTATCCATTCAAATTAATTTTGTCAATATAAATTGCAAAACTGCACATTTTTTCGACAAAAATGTATCATTTTATTATATTGACATCATAAAATTACAAATTTTTCCTTACATAATATAAGTGTCAAAAATGCCAAAAGGTAACAAAAATTTTTATAATTATTTAAAAACATTTTTTATTAAACATCAATTTAACACATACAAAAGAGAGCGACCGATTAAAAGACAATTCTTCTAATCGGTCATTCTTAATATCGTTTTTAACTATTACTTCAACAACTTACATTTCTTATTTCTATCATTAATCAAAATAACAAGCTCATTTGCTGATAATTTTGCAAGGTCAATATCATTATTCTTAACAGCATCTGCAAAGGCATTAAATTCATTCTGAATCTGATTTTCAATGTTTGCAAGTGCATCATTTGACATAGGGTCACTATATCTGATTGCCTCATAAACCTTTTTCGCTTCTGCTTTCATTTCGTCACTGCCAGCCCTTGCCATAAGAGAATCCGCATCAACTGTGAGTGATTTAATAAAGAAGGTCTGCACCTTAATCTTCTGCTCAACATCATTCACAATATTTACTGCGGCACTTGCTTTAACAATTGCAATTGCATAAAAAGCAAGTATAAGCACATCAACGATTACGCCAATCCAATACGGAATTTGAGGTACTGCCATTGAAACAGCACCAACAATGAGCGAAACAACCAAAGCGGAATATGCAAGCTGAATAATCGGAATATTCAAAAACACTTTGTTTTTATTCTCTTCTTTAAAGAAAAGTAAACTGCAAATCAGATTACCGATAAATGCAATTGTAATGAACGCATAGCCAACCCAAAATGATGAGCCGACAGAAGAAAGACCAACCATTTCATTCGTAACAACAAAAGTAATTACATTAAAAACTACAAGAGCAATTGCCCAGCAAATACCATAGTATTTAAAATATTTCTTCATCGCTATTCTCCTTATAAAATGCTTGAAAGCATTTGCGTTTTCAAATTGTTAAACTCTTCATCTGTCAGCATTCCGGCTTCTTTCATCATAGTTAATTTTTCAATCTTTGCTTTGAATAGAGCCATATCATCTGTTGGTTGCTGTGGCTGATTATTTACACTTTCAAAAGCGTTATTCACCGCACTACCCACTACTCCGCCGACTGCACCACCAACGCCTGCCATTGTACCAAAGCCAACACCCATATTGGTGAACTGTCCTACTGCCTCGTTCTGTGCCACATCCTGAGCAACATCAAAGCCACGTTCCTGCTGATAGGTATAGCCTTCCTGCGCACGCTTTGTTGCCATTGCCTGCGATTCAATCACCGTTCTCTGCGCCTGTGTTTCAGCATCAATAACAGCAGTCTGCTGTCTTAACTTTGCTTCTGCAATGTCGGCATACTGTCTGAAATGAAGCGACTTGAACTTTTCATATGAAGCCTCGCCGTCAGGCTTAACAATCGTTGTTACGAAAAATCTTTCAAGTGCAATGCCATAATCTGCAAAATCAGGCTGTAACATTTTGAGAAGTGCTGATGAAATTTCATTCAAACGCTCGTCAATTTCAAAAATACTTATCTTCTGCTCACGGATAACCTGTGCAAGATAGGACTTGACCTTAGTCATAAGGAATGCACGGAAATATCTTGTCAGATTCTCCTGACCGAGAAAATTCTCTGTACCGACTAATTTAAGCAAAAGTTTTCTGCTATCCTCTGCACGCAGGCTCATCTCACCGCTTGCACCGATTGAAATAGGGAAATTATATGTAGGCTCCATAAACTGAACCTTGCTGTCCGTCCCCCATTTAATCGCCATCTGCTCGGTTTTATTGATGAAATAAACCTCGCAGTGGAATGGAGTTTGACCGTCGGTTGTGCGATTAAGAGCCTTACCGATTTTTGGAATATTCTGCGTTTCAAGCGTATAACGGCCTGCACCGAATAAGTCGAGTGCCTGTCCATTCATCATAAAGATTGCTTCCTGTGACTCGTGGACAATCAGTTGCGTCAACGAATTAAAATCCTCGCACGGGT
>JAIDVA010000313.1 GCA_029059925.1 Eubacterium sp.
GCCTAAAATCACAGTCGGCTTCTGTCCGTTTTCAATCAGCTTTTTCGCAAGCATATACATAGGCGGCACACCGACAACGCCGCCGATAAGCAGTGGTTTGGTTGATTTTGAAATATCTTAGCCATTGCCGAGCCCTGTAAGTACATCAAGTACAGTACCTGCTGCAAGCTGTGACATCTGCTGTGTACCGCTGCCGACAACCTTATATATAATTGTGATTGCCTTATCATCACAATCACAAACAGAAATCGGACGACGCAGGAATTTATCCTCAAGCTTAATGTTTATAAACTGACCCGGAGCGCTGATATACTGCGTATCACCCTCCAGAATCATTTTATAAACATCCTTGGCTATTTTTTCATTTGATAAAATTTTATAGTTATCTTGTTTATACATAGTCTGTTTCCTTATTCCGCATCAATTGTTGATACGCCGAGTGTAATTTCCTCAAGTACATCGAGAAGTACCTTAACCGTATCAAGAGATGTGAACATTGTTACATTATTTTCTACAGCCGCACGTCTGATTTCAGAGCCGTCTGAGTGTGAGTCACCTGCATTGATATCAATTGTATTGATAACATATGCGATATGACCCTGACGAAGTGCCATTAAAATCTCATCACTTTCATCAAGTGTAAGCTTATGACGAACTCTTGTACGGATGTTGTGCTCCTTAAGATATTTTGCCGTACCCTCGGTAGCTTCAATATTGAAACCCAAATCATAGAAACGCTTGATGAGCGGCAATGCTCTCGGCTTATCCTGATCTGCGATTGTAACAAGCACTGTGCCATAGTTTGCAACATTAAGACCTGAAGCCTGAATTGCTTTATAGAGTGCTCTTGTCAGCTTTTTATCATAGCCGATTGCTTCACCTGTTGATTTCATTTCAGGTGAAAGATAAGTATCCATACCCTTAAGCTTTGAGAAGGAGAATGCAGGTGCTTTAACATACCAGCGTTCCTTTTCCTGAGGATAAACCTCAGTTATACCCTGCTCCTTAAGTGAATGACCTAAGATAACCTGCGTAGCGATATGAGCCATAGGAACTGATGTCGCTTTTGAAAGGAACGGAACTGTTCTTGAAGAACGCGGATTAACCTCGATAACGAAAACATCATCGTTATCATCAGCGATAAACTGAATATTATAAAGACCGATAATACCGATTGCCTTGCCGAGTCGAACTGTATAATCAAGGATTTTATCCTTAACAGATTGTGACACGGAGAAGGTTGGATAAACAGAAATCGAGTCACCTGAGTGAACACCTGTTTTTTCAACATGCTCCATAATACCCGGAATAAATACATCCTCGCCGTCGCATATTGCGTCAACCTCAAGCTCTCTGCCCATAATGTATTTATCAACAAGTACAGGCTGCTCGGTATTGATTTCTACAGCAGTCTGGAGATAGTGACGAAGTGACTCCTCATTGGCAACAATCTGCATTGCACGACCGCCGAGTACGAAGGACGGACGAACAAGAACAGGATAGCCGATTGATGCTGCTACACGCACACCCTCTTCAATATCAGTAACAGCAAGACCCTTTGGCTGCGGAATACCAAGCTGCTCCATAACCTTTTCAAAGCTGTCTCTGTTTTCTGCTCTGTCGATAGCATTGACATCTGTACCGATAATCGGCACACCGAGTGCATCAAGCGGAGGAGCAAGGTTAATCGCTGTCTGTCCGCCAAGTGACACAACAATACCAAGCGGATTTTCAAGTGTAATAATATTCATTACATCCTCGACTGTAAGCGGCTCGAAATAGAGCTTGTCCGAGGTTGTATAGTCAGTTGATACGGTTTCAGGGTTATTATTGATAATGATAGCCTCATAGCCTGCATCACGGATTGACCAGATCGCATGCACTGTTGAGTAGTCAAACTCTACACCCTGACCGATACGAATAGGACCTGAGCCGAGAACGATAATCTTTTTCTTGTCTGATACAATTGACTCATTTTCCTGCTCATAGGTTGAGTAGAAATATGGTACATAGGAATCGAACTCTGATGCACAGGTATCAATCATTTTGTAAACAGGCATAATGCTATTTTCTTTTCTGAGATGGAAAATATCTGCCTGTGTCATATTCCAAAGCTTTCCTATATATTCGTCAGACACACCAAGCTTTTTAGCATCCTTAAGTGTTTCGATATCACCGATATTTGCGCCCAGCTGTGCTTCAAAATCAACAATATTCTTGAACTTTTCAAGGAAGAACATATCAATCTTGGTTGCATTATAAATTCTGATAAGGTCAACACCGAGACGGATAAGCTGAGCAATAGCGAAAAGTCTGTCATCCGTGCCGTTTTTGATGTATTTCAAAAGCTCTTCTTCTGTATAGTCGTCAAACTTCTTATCATAAAGATGGCAGACACCTGTTTCAAGTGAGCGGACAGCCTTTAATAAGCTTTCTTCCATTGTTCTGCCGATAGCCATAACCTCACCCGTTGCCTTCATCTGGGTGTTGAGGGTATTGTTAGCATCTGCAAATTTATCAAACGGGAAACGAGCAATCTTGGTTACAACATAATCAAGTGTAGGCTCAAAGGATGCAGGTGTGTTTGCAATCGGAATTTCATTCAGGTGCATACCAACTGAAATTTTAGCAGATACTCTCGCAATCGGATAGCCTGATGCCTTTGATGCAAGTGCTGATGAACGTGATACTCTTGGATTTACCTCGATAAGATAATACTGGAAGGAATGAGGATCAAGTGCAAACTGAACGTTACAACCACCCTCAATCTTAAGCTCTCTGATAATTTTAAGAGCTGAGTCACGCAGCATATGATATTCTTTGTTTGTAAGTGTCTGTGACGGAGCAACAACCACCGAGTCACCTGTATGAACACCAACCGGGTCGATATTCTCCATATTACAAATGGTGATAGCTGTATCATTCGCATCACGCATTACTTCGTATTCAATTTCCTTATAGCCTTTAATGCTCTTCTCAACAAGCACCTGATGAACCGGTGAAAGTGCAAGAGCATTTTTCATCATAAGTACAAATTCTTCCTCATCATCGGCAAAGCCGCCGCCTGTACCGCCAAGTGTAAAGGCAGGACGAAGAACAACCGGGAATCCGATTCTCTTTGCAGCTTCAAGTCCGTCCTCAAGTGTTTCTGCAATCTCTGATGGAAGAACAGGCTCACCTAGACTTTCGCAAAGCTCCTTGAACAGCTCTCTGTCCTCTGCTCTTTCAATCGCCTCAAAGGTAGTGCCAAGTATCTCAACATCACATTCCTTGAGCACACCCTTTCTTGCAAGCTGTACAGCGAGGTTAAGACCTGTCTGCCCGCCGAGTGACGGGAGGATTGCATCCGGTCTTTCGTGGCGGATAATACGCGCTACATATTCAAGATTCAAAGGCTCCATATAAACC
>JAIDVA010000314.1 GCA_029059925.1 Eubacterium sp.
TTTTTCACGCCTCCTCCGGCATACGATCTTCGCCTTAGTCTCGTGGGCTCGGATATGTGTATAAGCGACAGACAATATATTGTGTTTTATTTGTGGTTTTGGTATTGACAGGCAACTAAATATTTGATATCATTATCACAGTCACTTATTTAGATGTAACTAATTTGTAACATATTTTAAGAGGGTAGAAATATGAAGATTATCAAACGTAACGGCTCCGAGGCTGATTTTGATTTAAACAAGATAGTTGTTGCCGTATCAAAGGCAAATGCAGCCTGTAAAAAGGAAGAGCTTTCACAAAGCCAGATTAATGAAATTGCAGAATATGTTGAGTTTAAAATTTCAAAGGCAAACCGTGCTTTATCTGTCGAAGAAATACAGGATATAGTTGAAAATCAGATTATGGCACAGGGTGCTTTTGATGTTGCACGACTTTATGTTAAATATCGCTATAACCGTTCTCTTATCAGAAAGGCCAATACTACCGATAATCAGATTCTTTCTCTTATCGAATGTAATAATGAGGAGGTTAAGCAGGAGAATTCCAATAAAAATCCTACTGTTAACTCCGTTCAGCGTGATTATATGGCAGGCGAGGTATCAAAGGATATTACAAAGAGAATTCTTTTGCCTCAGGATATTGTTGATGCACATGAGCAGGGAATTATCCACTTCCATGATGCCGATTATTTTGCACAGCATATGCATAACTGTGATCTTGTAAATCTTGAGGATATGCTCCAAAACGGAACAGTTATTTCTGACACAATGATTGAAAAGCCGCACAGCTTTTCCACAGCCTGCAATATTGCGACTCAGATTATTGCACAGGTTGCATCAAGTCAGTATGGCGGTCAGTCCATTTCTCTTGCACATCTTGCACCGTTTGTTCAGGTCAGCAGAGAAAAAATCCGCCGCGATATTCTTGATGAGGCTGCACAGCTTAATATTGAAATGAATGAGGCACAGGTGTCTCAGCTTACGGAAAAGCGCCTTCGTGATGAGGTGAGCAGAGGTGTTCAGACCATTCAGTATCAGGTTGTAACCCTTCTCACAACGAACGGACAGGCTCCTTTTGTTACTGTATTTATGTATCTTAACGAGGCTAAAAATGAGCAGGAAAAGAAGGACCTTGCACTTATTATTGAGGAAACCCTCAAGCAGAGAATTCAAGGCGTTAAGAATGAAGATGGTGTTTGGATTACTCCTGCGTTCCCTAAGCTTATTTATGTTCTTGAAGAGGATAATGTTGACGATAATTCACCATTCTTCTATCTCACAGAGCTTGCAGCAAGATGTACTGCTAAGAGAATGGTTCCTGACTATATTTCAGAAAAGAAGATGAAGGAGCTTAAGGAGGGCAATTGCTTCCCTGTTATGGGCTGTCGCTCAAATCTTTCACCATGGAAGGATAAAAACGGTAATTATCAGTTCTATGGCAGATTCAATCAGGGTGTAGTAACAATCAATCTTGTTGATATTGCCTGTTCTTCAGGCGGGGATATGACAAAGTTCTGGAAGATATTTGATGAACGACTGGAGCTTTGCTATCGTGCACTTATGTGCCGTCATAACAGACTTAAGGGTACACTTTCTGATGCTGCACCGATTCTGTGGCAGCACGGTGCGATTGCAAGACTCGGTAAGGGCGAAAAGATTGATGAGCTGCTTGTTGGCGGTTATTCAACAATCAGCCTTGGCTATGCAGGTCTTTATGAATGTACAAAGTATATGACAGGTATGAGCCATACTGACGAAAACGGCGGTAAGGAGTTTGCACTTAATGTAATGCGTTATATGAATGATGCCTGCAATAAGTGGAAAAAAGAGACCACAATCGGCTTTGGTATCTATGGCACACCGCTTGAGTCAACTACATATAAATTTTCAAAATGTCTGCAAAAGCGTTTCGGCATAATTCCGGGTGTAACGGATAAGAACTATATCACAAATTCATATCACGTACACGTGACGGAAGAGATTGATGCTTTCTCCAAGCTTTCATTTGAGGCACCGTTCCAGGAGCTTTCAACAGGCGGTGCAATCTCTTATGTTGAAGTACCGAATATGCAGAATAATATTCCTGCAGTTTTGCAGATTATGCGTTATATCTATGACAATATTATGTATGCCGAGCTTAACACAAAGTCCGACTACTGCCAGTGCTGCGGCTATGATGGTGAAATTCAGATTGTTGAAAATGAGCACGGCAAGCTGATTTGGAGATGCCCTAAATGCGGCAATGAAGATCAGGATAAGATGAATGTTGCCAGAAGAACCTGCGGCTATATCGGCACACAGTTTTGGAATCAGGGCAGAACACAGGAAATTAAGGAAAGAGTTTTACATCTGTAAAATTAGCCAAACAAGAGTTGAACAAAATAAGGTTCAACTCTTGTTTAGTTATAGTCTGATAAATTATTGTTTATCGTAGGGGCGAACAATGTTCGCCCGTGGGCACAACGATAATGTTGGCGGGCGCACAATGT
>JAIDVA010000315.1 GCA_029059925.1 Eubacterium sp.
TGTCCATATGCCATACACGCTTTGCAAGGAAATGATCAGGATAATCATAAGCCTCACCCTCAACATCCTGAGGCATTGCCAGGCAAACAGCACCTGTGTCAGCAGGATCTGTAAGCACACGCATTGCGTTAAGGCAAGCGGTCATAAGCTGTTCAGGTCTGTTGATTCTGTCGAAATAGTGGCAGACACCCTTAAAAGCATCTGTTACCGTTCTGCCATAGTTGTCAAAAAACTCTGCCTGCTGCAAAACAGGATCAGGCTGACGGCATGCAAAGGTATCACCGGGAAGAACAAGCAGCGGAATTCTGTTAGCAGTTGCACAGCCGCAGGCAGTTACCATATTGGTAGCACCCGGACCGATTGAAGATACACAGGGAATAATTGCCTTTCTGTCCATCTGCTTTGCATAAGCCATAGCGGCAAGAGCCATATTCTGCTCATTTTTACCCTGATAGAATTTCAGGTTATGTCCGCCCTGCTCCAAAGCCTGACCTACACCGACAACACAGCCGTGACCGAAGATACCGAAAATACCGTTAACAAATTTGGTCTCCACCCCGTCACATTCAATATATTGATTGTCAAGGAACTTAACAAGTGCCTGTGACATTGTAAGTCTTGTTCGATTCATAATTAACCCTCGATTTCTGAAAGCTTAACAGGTCTGTTTTCCTTTACGGAAAGCTTCGCAGCAAGACCTAAACGAAGAGCCTCAAGACCGTCATATACTGTAGTCTTTGTAGCCTTATCGTTGATAACGCAGTCAATGAACTCTGTCATCTCGTCTGTAAAGGACTGCATATATCTTTCAAGGAAGAAATAGAGCGGCTTATCTGTTGTAGCACCATTTTCATCCATAAACTCAACGTGAGTAGGTGTATCGTTAGCTGCGCTTGCCTGACCCTTTTTACCGAATACCTCAAGTCTCTGGTCATAGCCGTAAGCAGCCTTGCGGCAGTTATCGATAACACCGATTGCACCGCTCTTGAACTTAAGAGCAACAAGTGCAGTATCAACGTCACCTGCCTCGCCGATAGCCGGGTCAACAGTTACTGCTGCATTTGCATAAACCTCATCAACCTCGCCGCCGATAAAACGAGCCATGTCAAAATCATGAACTGTCATATCGAGGAAAATACCACCTGATACCTTAACGTATGCAATTGGGGGTGGTTCAGGATCGCGTGATGTAATCTTAATTGTCTGAAGCTCACCGATTTTTCCCTCGTTTGCAAGATTCTTAATCTGTGCAAAGTTATGGTCATAACGGCGGTTAAAGCCAATCTGAAGCTTAACACCGGCCTCATCAACAGCCTTGATAACTGCCTTGATTTTTTCGATGGTTAAATCAACAGGCTTTTCGCAGAAAATATGCTTACCTGCCTTAGCAGCCTCAATTGCGATGTCTGCATGTGTATCTGTTGAAGAACAGATAAGAACTGCTGTAATCTCAGGATTATTTAAAATCTCGTGATAATCCTCATAATAATTTGCAATACCAAGCTCCCCTGCAACCTTTTTTGCGCCTTCAACATAAATGTCAGAAATAGCAACAATTTCAGCCTGCGGAATATGGTATGTAATTGACTTTGCGTGCACCTGACCGATACGGCCTGCACCAATAATGCCAACCTTAAGTTTTTCCATAATTTTACCTCTCAAATGTCTATTAAATTGGGAATACTCCCTATCGTTAAAATAATAACACAATGAAAAATAGAATTCAATATTCAAATAAGCAAATATAAATATTTTTTTATGACATGTTAAAATATTGCAATAATATATAAATATATGTATAATAT
>JAIDVA010000316.1 GCA_029059925.1 Eubacterium sp.
GTTCGATTGATGAGCCTTCAAACGAGGCTAATGTTAAGGGTGCTAAGGAGGCTTTTATTGAGGCACTCAATGACAATAAGGCTCTCTTGAGAAAAAGACTTAAAACGCATCATCTTAAATTCAAGCAGATTAAATTAGGTTCAGCAGCGGATACTCCCGTTGTTATTGCCTATATCGACAATCGTGCTGACAGCAAGCTTGTGAGTGAGGTTGAGCAGAGACTTAAGGCGGCACATTTTAATACAGTGCTTGATTACGGCGAGCTTATTCCGTTTGTTGATACGGATGTATTATCCTTTTTTTCCTGTGTTGGAAATACTGAACGTCCTGATGTTGCGGCATCAAAGCTGCTGGAGGGCAGAATCGTTATTATGGTGGAAGGTACTCCTTTTGCAACATATCTTCCATATCTCTTCAGTGACAATTTTCAGTCGGTTGATGATTATGATAATCCTCCGTTCCACAGTGGTTTTATAAGAATATTAAAGTATTTCAGCTTCGTTATTTCTATTTTTATGCCCGGTCTTTATGTTGCCGTAGGAACCTTTCATCAGGAGCTTATACCAACTAATCTTTTATATACAATCGCATCTGAGGAAATTACAACTCCGTTCTCATTGATGACAGAAGCGATAATCCTTCTTGTTCTTTATGAGGTTATGAGAGAAGCGGGCTTGCGTCTGCCAAAGGCTATCGGTCACGCAGTGTCAATTATCGGTGGTATTATAATTGGTGAAACGACAATTACAGCGGGATTAATCGGTGCACCTATGCTTGTTGTAATAGCAATGACCGCGATATCCTCTTATGTAGTATATCCGCTATATGAAAGTGTATCTGTTTTAAGACTTGTATTTATTATTCTTGGCGGAGTGTTTGGAATGTATGGTATTATTTTAGGTGCAGGTGTTGTGTTTATTAATATATGTGCACTTGATCCGTTCGGAGTACCGCTTTCAGCACCGATTTCACCGCTTGATACGCATTCGGTTGGTGATATATTCTATAGAGAAACATGGAAACGATTATCACAACGTAAGGTGAGAGTAAATGATTTAAGGGGTGCGGCTATTGACACAGGCAAAAAGGGATAAAATAGCTCCGATAAGTATATTTTTTCTGCTTTTTATCAGCAGGATTGTAGTTAGTCTTACAAATGTTCAGTCAGTAACAACAGGCTTGATGCAGACGGATATTCTGATAAGCGTGCTTGCTTCGATGGGACTTACTTTGATTTTTTCGCTGCCTGCAATATATTGCTATAAAAAGCATAAAAGTCCTTTTGATGTAAAATGGGTAGGCTTTTTTTATTCGCTTTATTTTATATACCTTGCAGGAGTTAATATAAGCAGATTTTCCTATTTTGCCTCAACGACAATTAATCCGAATTCACAAGGATGGATTTATTCTGTTGTTGTGGCAGTGTGTGCATTTTACGGTGCCTATCTCGGAATCGAGGCGCTTTCAAGATTTTCGGCATTTATCTTTGCGCTTTTGTTCGGCTCTATATTGGTTGCACTGTTTTGTAATCTCAAAAATTATCAGGAAATAAATCTTTATCCTGTAATAACAAATAACACGGATGATATTTTAAGAAATATTGTGTTTATGACTTCGAGCTCATCTGAAATGGTAATATTCTTATGTCTTTCAAAAAAGGTGAACGGCAAGGCTGTAAAGCCATTTGTATGGTCAGTAATTGTAACCTTTTTTATGATATTCCTGCTCTTGCTGTTTGTTGTTGCAATTATGGGTGATGCTGCATCGCTGCAGGCCTTCCCGCTTTATACAATGTTCCAGCTTGCAAAAATCGGTATTTTTGAAAGAATAGATGTGTTGTATATCTCTTTCTGGATATTCGGTGTTTTTATTAAGGCGGTTTTGCTTGTTTACTGTGCAGGTATAGCCTTTAAGCCGATGAAAAAGAGTGTGAAAAATGCAGTATCCGCAATGATTGCGCTTGTTGTGGCGGTATGTCTGACAGAGTTTGTACAGGTTAACAGTATTTCTCCTGTTGTTTATGCAATTCCGTTTTCGCTATTCTGTATTGTAATTCCTGTTCTTACGTTGATATTTAAAAAAAGAAATTTTGGTGATGAGCTTGTTGAAAAGTTTTAAGATTATAGCCTGTGTTGCTGCAATTGCAGTTATGCTGACAGGGTGTATGAATACTGTTCACTTAAAGGATCAGCTAGTTGTTGAGGGCATGGGTATTGATACAAAGGGAGAAGAGGTTAATCTTACTGTTCAGACTCTCAAGCTTGGTGCAGCGGCAGGTGATGAAACACCGCAGGGCAACAGAACCTATAATACCGAGGGCAGCGGCAAATCGATAATGGATGCTGTGTCCGGACTTTCCAAAAGTGTTTCTAAAAAGCTGTTTTTCGGTCAGAATAAAATAATTGTTTTCAGCCGTGAAATCGCTGAGACTGATTTTGCTGAAAAGCTTGATTATTTTTTGCGTTCTCAGAATTCTCGCATAGATGTGGCAGTGTGTGTATCCGATACTATGGCGAAGGATATTATTGAGAGTGAGGAAAATGACTCAGGTGTGCCATGCGAAAATATGGTTTATCTTTTGAAAAACGGACAGGACTCAGGCGTTATTACCTATATTACTGTTAATGAGCTTTTGAACATGTATTCGGATAAAACCTCAGATATTTATCTTCCTGTTGTTGAAAAGAAAAAGGATAATAATAATATTCAGGTTAAGGGAATAGGGTTATTCAGCGATGATAAGCTTGTCTATGTTACAAGTGATGATGAGACGATGGGCTTTTTGCTGATGAACAATAAGGTGAAAACCTGTACGATAGAATTTGAAGATGATGAGCTTGGTAAGGTTGGTGTTAAAATAACATCTCCAAAGGCAAAAAAGCATATTGAAATTGTTGACGGAAATATAAATTTTGTTGTTGAAATCAAAGCTAAGCTTATGATTGATGAAATTGAAAACGGAATTGTTACAAGCCTTGATAAGGAAAAGCTCAGCCGTATCTGCTCAAAGGCAGATGATGAAATAAACAGAATCTGTACACAGGCATTTACAGCCTGTAAGGATAATAAGAGTGATGCGCTCAGGATTGGCGAATATCTCGCTAAATATAGTCCTAAATCATATGATAAGCTTGCTGATGATTGGGATACCTATCTTCCTGCAGTTCATTTCTCGGTCAATGCTGATTCTAATCTTAAAAATATCAGTGATAATACCCAATTAGGTTAATGCACTGTCTGAAAATTGTTACAAGTTCCTGTTCATTTCCCTGTGATTGTTTGGTAAAGCATACAATTGCAGGGATTAGTATTGTAAGTGCGAACATAACGATATATACAATCAGTATTTTTTTCACAATGTCATCTCCTTGACTTTATATTAAATTATATGTATAATAATATAATAATTTGCTATTAATATTTTCTGTATACAAACTATATATTATATAGCTGTGCGTTTATCTGCCGGTTATAGAAAGGAGAACATTATGTCTACAAACTATATTTCACCAATTTCTATGGATGCACTTTCAAGCCTGTGCGATGAGCTTGATAAAAATAATTTTATAAAGAAGAGTGATTACGAGCAGTATCATGTAAAAAGAGGTCTGCGAAACAGTGATGGTACCGGTGTTATGGCGGGTCTTACACGTATTTGTTCGGTTGAGGGCTATTATATTCTTGACGGTGAGCGAATTCCTAAGGATGGCAGACTTTCCTACAGAGGCTATGATATAAATGATATTGTAAACGGTTGTATTAAGGATGACCGTTTTGGTTATGAGGAGGTTGTATGGCTTCTGCTTTTTGGCAGCCTTCCTACCGAGAATCAGCTGGTAAGCCTTCGTGAGGTTATTGCTGAATGCAGAACATTGCCTGATGATTTTATTGAAGATATGATTATGAAAATGCCGTCAAAGGATATTATGAATAAAATGGCGCGCAGTGTTATGGCACTCTATTCCTTTGATGAAAATCCTGACGATATATCAATTCCGAATGTACTTCGTCAGTCTCTTCAGCTTATTGCGCAGATGCCTACCATTATGAATAGTGCTTATCAGGTTAAGCGTCGTGCTTTTTATAACAAAACAATGTTCCTGCATCCTATTCAGAAGGAGCAGTCAACGGCAGAATATATACTTAATCAGCTCAGAGCTGACAAGCAGTTTACTGACGAAGAGGCGAAACTGCTTGATATCTGTCTCATGCTTCATGCAGATCACGGCGGAGGTAATAATTCTACCTTTGCTACAAGAGTTCTTACCTCAAGCGGTACCGATACATATTCAGCAATCACTGCGGGATTCGGTTCGCTTAAGGGACCTCGTCACGGCGGTGCCAATATAAGAGTTGCACAGCAGATGAATGAGGTTATGGCAGCTGTGCCTGATTCAACAGATCCGGTACAGGTTAAGGATTACCTTGTTAAGGTTCTTAATAAAGAGGTTGGTGATAAGTCAGGTCTTATCTATGGTATGGGTCATGCTGTTTATACCATATCGGATCCTCGTGCTGTTATTCTTAAAGAGAATGCAAGAAAGCTTGCTTACGAAAAGGGCTTTGAAAAGGAATTCAAAACTCTTGAAAATATTGAATTGCTTACACCACAGGTGTTTGCAGAGCTTAAGGGCTCAGACAAGGTTATGTGTGCCAATGTCGATCTTTATTCCGGACTGGTGTACAAGGTTCTCGGTATTCCCGAGGATTTATATACTCCGCTTTTTGCTACTGCGAGAGCAGCCGGCTGGTGTGCACACAGACTTGAAGAGCTGATTTCCGGCGGAAGAATTATGCGTCCCGCATACAAGAGTGTAAGCCATTCCAAGTCTTATGCGGATTTAAACGAGAGATAAATATTTTAAAGCTTAAAGGGAGAAATTAAGGTGCAAAAAATCAAGGCAAAAATTTCTGTTTTATTTATTGTTATAACAGCAATTGCAGCCTGTATTTTGCACCTTTTTCAGTTTTTTTTCGAGTCTGGTGAGCCTGCTGCTGCGTTTGCAGGCAGCGACAGCATATTATACATAATTTATACACTTGTTTTTGTCGGTTCGTTTTTTTGTGCAATTTATGCTTTTTTAAAAAAAGATATGGCAAAAACCTTTGACTTTGGGAATAGGAAAAGCAGTGTGTTTTTGTCGTCTGTGCTTTTGGCAATAACCTTCTTTTTTGATTTTTTACATCAGGGCTATAACTGTTATGATTATGTTCAGAGCGTATCGTTTATAGAGTATACGTATCTTGTTCCGCTTGGAGCATCCGGTTTATTTGCACTTGTCAGCAGCTTTTATTTTACCACTCTTGCAATGACTGCAAGAAATTTGAATTATGATTTCAGGAATTTCACGCTGCTGCATTTTGCTCCTGTTGTATGGGCATTTTCAAAGCTGTTTGGCATAATGATAAAGATTGTTGATATCAAAGCGAATATGGAGCTTTGCTGTGAATTTATATTGCTTTGTATGGCATTATATTTTATGTTCAGTATGATATCTGCTGTCGATAAGAAGGATGCACCTGCAACGAAAAGCTTTGTGTTTTCATCTCTGATGCTTATGTTTATGGCTTTTCTTGTCGGTGTTCCGAGAATAATTATGCTTTTGCTTGGCAAAGGCGATTTGATAAGCAGCGTGTCATTTTCATCTTGTACCTATATAATGCTCGGTGTGTTTGCGCTTACTCTGCTTTGTGATGTAAATAAACGTACAGTTAAGAATAATTAAGAGGAAATCATTTTGTTTTTAGATAATTTGAAAACCATTGCTATGCAGGTGCTCATATTGTACCTTATTGCAGGCATAGGTTTTGTGACGGATAAAATTGGTATATTTAAAAAGGATGATGGTAAGCGGCTGATTGATTTGCTTTTTAATGTTATCCTGCCAATTGCTATTATTCATACCTTTATGACTATGGAGTATACGGCAGAACATGTTAAAGGTATATTTATTGCCTTTGCCTGTGCTTTTGCAACTCATATTTTCGGTGCACTTGTGTCAGCACTTACCTTCAGAAAAAGGTCGCTCAAGGAGCGTGGAATTTACCACTATGCGATGATTCTTTCAAATGCTGCCTTTCTTGCATTGCCGCTTGCAAAAAGTGTAATCGGTGACGAGGGTATTTTTTACTGCTCGGTTTATGTTGCTGTATTCAATATGGTTGCATTTACTCTTGGCGTTTATCAGATTTCCGGCAGAGAAGCGAAGCTTAATCTTAAAAAGCTTATTTTTAACCCGGGTTCAATGTCGGTAATAATAGGTTTGCCGCTGTTCTTTATTCAGCCCAATATCCCGTATTTTATTGAGTATCCTATGGAGCTTGTCGGCAATTGTAATTCTCCGCTTGCGATGATTGTTTTCGGCACATTTCTTGCGAATTCAAATTTTAAAAATATGTTTGCTAAAAAGGAAATATATTTTGTTTCATTTATAAGATTGATTTTTGTTCCGCTTTGTATGCTGGGATTGTTTTATATATGCGGTGTGAGAGGTCAGCTGTTGGTTGCAATGATTATTTCAGCATCTGCACCTACTGCAACAAATACAGCTATGTATGCTGCAAAATATGACAATGACACCGCGCTCGGCTCTGAGGTGGTTGCACAATCCTCAGTGCTTTCAATTGTGACAATGCCTGTGTTGGTAGCATTAGCGGCGGTTGTTAAATAGATTTTGGAAAATTTGTTCTTTAATTTATCTTTAGGTTTGATTAAGGAATTGTAAATTTTATTTTAAATGAAATGGACATAAGTTGTATTGCCTTTTAAAATATTGTATAATTATATTGCAAGAATGAAGTTGTCAGGAGAGTAAGAAGAATATATTTTAAAGGGTGATTTTATATGAAATTAGTATTAACTATCGTTTCAAACAGGGATTTATCAAAAGTTCTTGCAGCTGCAAGTGCAGAAGGCTTTTTCTCGACAAAGGTATCAACTGCCGGTCAGTTTTTAGAAGGCGGTCATACAACAATTCTTTTTGGTGTTGATGATGAAAAGGTTGATTTTCTTTTCAACGTATTGGAAAGTAATGTTACAAAACGCGTTATCCGCAAGTCGGGTGTTGAAAGTACGATAGAAGGTTCACTTTTGAAAAAGCCTGTTGACGTTGAAGAATATGGTGCGGTTGCATTTGTAATTGATGTGGAGCAGTTTAAAAGATTGTAAGTATGAATGACTTGAACTTTATCTCAAATGAAAGAGTTATAGAGCAGCTTGGATGTCTGATTGACTCCAAGCGTTTTCCTCATGCTGTTGTTATTGAGGGGGCACAGGGCCTTGGTAAAAGGACGTTAGCCCGCTTGCTGGCAACGGCTCTTGTTTGTCGTGGGGAAAATAAACCGTGTATGGATTGTGCGCAATGCAGTAAGGCTGTGCAGAAAATACATCCTGATGTTTTTGAACATGTGGCAGCAGGCGGAGCAAATTCTTTTCATGTTGATGTTATCAGAACTGTAGTTAAGGATGCGTATGTTCAGCCTAATGAAGCTGACTATAAGGTTTATATACTGGGTAATGCTGATTGTATGAGTGTGTCAGCACAGAATGCTTTGCTTAAGGTTTTGGAAGAGCCGCCGAGCTATGTTGTATTTATACTTACAGCCCAGTCAAAAAGTATGCTGCTTGAGACTGTGCTTTCAAGGTCTGTTACAGTTACGCTTGAGGGTGTTGATACAGATAAAGGCGCGGCGTATATTTCATCGAAGCTTGATAACGTAAGGTATGAACAGGCTAAACAAAGTCTGGAAACCTTTAATGGCAATATCGGCAAAACAATTGACAGCTTTGCGGATGGTAGGCAGAATGAGCTTGCACACACCTGCTGCGACATATGTAAGGCTCTTGTTGATGAAAGCGAATATGCGCTTTTATGTGCTTGCTCCGTCTTTCAGAAGGACAGGGAAGCAATCGTTTTTGCTGCTGATTTTTTGAAGAATATTTTTAGAGATGCCCTTGTTTATAATGAAAACAGTACCTTTTTATCAGGGCAGAGAGAAACAGCAAGGCTGTTGAAAGCAAAACTTACCAAGCAAAAACTTGTTGACTTAATCAATGTTTGTGATACACTAAAGGAAATGGCTTTGATGAATTCTAATAATTCAATTCTTATTACAAAAATCTGTTACAGTCTGAGACAAGCTGTCGGCAGATGATATAAGCCATTAGATTAACGGAGGATACATAAATGACAAAGGTTGTTGGTGTTCGCTTTAAAGACACAGGCAAGACCTATTATTTTGATCCACAGGGATTTGATATAAAAAAGGGTCAGACTCTTGTAGTTGAAACTGCAAAGGGTGTTGAATGCGGAATAGCACAGTCAGGTATTAAAGAGGTGGAGGACGACGAGATTGTCTCACCGCTTAAGCCTGTAAAAAAAATTGCAGATGACGGGGATTTGAAAATTCTCGAGGAAAATAAAAAGCTTGAAAAAGAGGCGATTTCTGTTTGTGCTGAAAAAATTGAAAAGCACAAGCTGGATATGAATCTTACAAATTGCGAGTATTCATTTGACAGATCAAAAATAGTTTTCTATTTTACTGCTGACGGCAGAGTTGATTTTAGAGAGCTTGTTAAGGATTTGGGTTCGCATTTTCATACCAGAATTGAGCTAAGACAAATCGGCGTGCGCGATGAAAGCAGATTGCTTGGAGGGCTTGGTATATGCGGCAGACCATTTTGCTGTTCAACATTTCTTGATGATTTCCATTCTGTTACAATCAAAATGGCAAAGGATCAGGGTTTGTCGCTTGCTCCGAGTAAAATCAGCGGAACCTGCGGCAGACTTATGTGCTGTCTGAAATATGAACAGAATTCCTATGAGTATCTGCATAAGATTACTCCTAAAAAGAACACGGTTGTTGATACCAAAGAGGGCAGAGGTGTGGTTGTTGATTCTTCACTTCTTACAGGCATGCTTAAAGTTCAGCTTGACAAATCGCCGGAAGGTCTCCCCGTAGTGGTCGACAGAGAAGATGTTCGTATTGTAAGAAATGATTATAAAGAAAAAAGAGCCAAAGAATAAAAATCACTTGATTTTTTGATAATATGCTGTTATATTAATGGTAGAAGTTTGATGTGGGAGGTGTATTTTTAATGGCATATGTAATTTCTGACGATTGTATTTCATGCGGTGCTTGCGCTGCTGAGTGTCCTGTAAGTGCAATTTCTGAGGGTGACGGCAAGTTCGTTATTGATGCAGATACTTGCATTGAGTGCGGTGCTTGTGAGAGCGTTTGCCCGGTAAGTGCTCCTGCACAGGGTTAATGATATACTTTGATTAAAAGCTTAAGGCTGTACTTCGTTTTGAAGTGCAGCCTTAATTCTTTTATTTTTATTTGGAAATTTATATTTTCTTTTGTTTTATTATTGACATATGTCAGAAATGATGTATAATGTGAGCAGTAGACAAACAAGAATCGAACCCAATAGCCTAAAATAATTAGTTTCCTGCACTTAACGTTATTTTTTGCTGATTTAAACCTTATTTTGTTCGGCCCTTGTTTGGCTGGCCAATGCGCAGATTATTGATGAAATGAGGTGCGGTATGGCACGTCCGAGAAAGCACAAGCGAATATGCTCTGTGCCTGATGAAAATATATTTAATAAAAACGATAAAAGAAACGGAACTGTCGATATGACTGTTGAGGAGTTTGAAACAATCAGGCTTATTGATTATGTTGGTCTTACACAGCAGGAATGTGCAAAGCAGATGCAGGTGGCACGTTCAACAATCACTGCGATTTATGACAGTGCACGTTATAAAATTTCCGATTCGATTATTAACAGCAAATCCATCAGGGTTGACGGCGGTGATTTTGAGCTTTGCGAAAATGCAAAACATTGCTGCGGTCACTGCGGCAAAAATCGCTGCGGCAGATGCAAACATGGAAATTGTGACAGATGTATAGGCATTTTTCACGAGCCGGGCAGAGAATGCTTTGTTGTGCAATACAATTAGTTTATTTTTATTGTTTTATATATAGGAGGAAAGTAATATGGAGGCTTGGAGAAACTTTAAAGAAGGCGTATGGTGTGATGAAATCAATGTAAGCAATTTCATCAAACTTAACTATACTGCTTATGATGGTGATGCATCATTCCTTGAGGGTGCAACTGAAAGAACAAATGATGTTTTTGAAAAGGTTAAAGACCTTTTGATTAAGGAAAATGAAAAGGGCGGAGTGCTTGATGTTGATACTGAAAAGGTACTCTCGATTCTTTCTCACGGTCCCGGTTATGTTGATAAGGAAAAGGATATTATCGTAGGTTTGCAGACTGATGAGCCGCTTAAAAGAGGTGTATCACCTTTCGCAGGCTATAGAAATGCTGTTCAGGCTTGCCGTGCATACGGTTATGAAATGTCTGACAAAATCAAGGATGAGTTCACTTACAGAACAACTCACAACACAGGTGTATTCCGTGCTTATACTGATACTATGAAAAAAGCACGTCACGCAGGTATTCTTACGGGTCTTCCTGATGCTTATGCACGCGGCAGAATCATCGGCGACTACAGACGAATTGCTCTTTACGGTATGGATTATCTTATTGAGCAGAAGAAGATTGACAAAAAGAAAATCGGTGAGGCTGATGTTCTTAATGAAGAGACAATTCACCTTCTTGAGGACCTTTCAAAGCAGCTTGACTTTATGAATCAGCTTAAGGGTCTTGCACTTGATTACGGCTATGATATTTCAAAGCCTGCAACCAATGCAAGAGAGGCTGTTCAGTGGCTCTATTTTGGCTATCTTGGTGCAATTAAGGAGCAGAACGGTGCAGCTAACTCTATCGGCAGAATTGCTGAATTTATTGACTGCTATATTGAAAGAGATATTGCTGAGGGTGTTCTTGACGAGAAGGGTGCACAGGAGCTGATTGATGACCTTGTTATCAAGCTCAGATTGGTTCGCCACCTTCGTACTCCTGAATATAACGACCTTTTTGCAGGTGATCCTGTATGGGTAACACTTGCACTTGCAGGTGTAACAGGCGAGGGCAAGTCCATGTGTTCAAAGACCTCTTTCCGTGTTCTTCAGACACTTTATAACCTTGGTCCTTCAGCTGAGCCGAACATTACAGTTCTCTGGTCAGAGCACCTTCCACAGGGCTTTAAGGATTTCTGTGCTCAGGTTTCTATTGATACAGATTCCATTCAGTATGAGAACGATGACGTTATGAGAAGAATGTTCGGCGACGACTATTCAATCGCCTGCTGCGTATCTGCAATGAAAACAGGCAAGCAGATGCAGTTCTTCGGTGCAAGATGTAACCTTGCAAAGGTTCTTCTTATGGCTCTTAACGGCGGTAAGGATGAAATCGGTGCAGAGCAGATTGCTCCTGAAGGCGAGATGTTTGAGGAAGAGGTTCTTGATTACGATAAGGTAATTGCTGCTTATAAAAAATATCTTTCATGGATGGCAAAGCTCTATGTTAATACAATGAATGTTATCCACTATATGCATGATAAGTATGCTTACGAAAGACTTATGATGTCGCTCCACGATACAGATGTTGAAAGACTTATGGCATTCGGCGTTTCAGGTATGTCTGTTGCAACTGACTCACTTTCAGCTATCAAGTATGCAAAGGTTACACCTGTTAAGGATGAACGCGGTGTGATTGTTGACTTCAAGGTTGAGGGCGAATTCCCTAAATATGGTAATGACGATGACAGAGTGGACCTTATCGGTAAGGATATTATCGAGTATTTCTACAAGGAGCTTTGCAAAACTCCTGCATACCGCGGTGCTAAGCACACACTTTCAATCCTTACAATTACATCAAATGTAATGTATGGTAAAAAGACAGGTGCTACACCTGACGGACGTAAGGCAGGCGAGCCGTTCGCACCGGGTGCAAACCCAATGCATGGCAGAGATGCCGAAGGTGCTCTTGCATCACTCAACTCTGTTGCTAAGCTTGACTATGCTTGCTGTCAGGACGGTATTTCAAATACCTTCTCAATTACCCCTGATACACTCGGTAAGGATAAGGAACAGCAGGTTGAACATCTTACAACGATGCTTGACGGTTATTTTGCACAGGATGCACACCACCTTAACGTAAATGTTCTTAACCGTGAAAAGCTTATCGCAGCTATGAATGATCCTACACTCTATCCGACGCTTACAATCCGCGTAAGCGGCTATGCAGTAAACTTCAATAAGCTTACCCGTGAAAAGCAGGAAGAGGTTATCGCAAGAACCTTCCATACTGCTATGTAATTAGGACAGATAATTGATAATAAAACCCATTGAAATATTGTATTTCAATGGGCTTTATGTTATCCTTTTGTTATGAAAAATGAATTGACAAGCGAAAAAACGAACAGATTAAAAGATTTTGATTACAGCGCAAACGGTGCGTATTTCGTGACAATTTCATTTAATTGTAATTCTAAATGCAAGGTCGGGAGGGCATGGGAACCCTCCCCTACAGAATATAATAGGACAATTTAAATCATTTACAACAAAGCAGTATGGCAAACAATTATGGCAGCGGTCATACCACGACCATATAATACGTGATGAAAATGATTATCTGAATATTTGGGAATATATAAACAGTAATGCGTTAAAATGGAAAGATGATAAATATTATAACGGAGATGAAATGAATGAAAGCTGATATACATTCTTTTGAATCCATGGCGGCGCTGGATGGTGACGGAATCCGCTATGCAGTGTTTTTTACAGGCTGTCCGCTGAGGTGTGCCTATTGTCACAATCCTGACACGTGGCACAAATCAGGAAATGAGTGGACTTGTGAAGATTTAGTGAAAAAAATAAAACGCTACAAGCCTTATTTTAAAAACGGAGGCGGTGTTACTTTTTCAGGTGGTGAGCCGCTTTTGAATGCTGAGTTTATCATTGAGACAGGTAAACTTTTAGTGCAAGAGGGGATAAATTATGCCATTGATACTTCCGGCAGTGTTCCGCTCAGTGATTGTGTCAAGACCACACTTGACGGTGCTGATCTTGTTATACTTGATGTTAAGTTTTTTGATGAGCAAAGCTATAAGAAATATGCCAAGGGTAATTTTGAAAACTTCATTGCAATCGGCAGATACTGCTCTGAAAGGGGTATAAGGCTCTGGCTCAGAACGGTTATTGTGCCTGGTATAAATGATGATGAAGAAAGCATTAAAAAGTATGCTGAATTTTCAAAGCAGTTTAAATTTGAAAAATATGAGCTGCTTGCATTTCATACAATGGGATTTTTTAAGTATGAAAATCTGGGGATAGTTAATCCGTTGATGAATACACCTGCACTTGATAAGGATAGGCTGAAAGAATTGCAGGAGATTTTAGATAGTAATATATAAGAT